>JANXUR010000082.1 GCA_025356095.1 Acidobacteriaceae bacterium
GTGAGGGTTTTTGTAGTCAGATTCTGCGCAAGCCGGACTAGGCTTTCGCCCCATTGACCACCGCCGGCATTAGCTGGATTGAAATTGCCGGTGCCAGTGGCCAAATAGACATCGCCGGTCGGGTCGTCAATTGCGGGTGCCGCACCCGCCATCCAGATCCCGCCATCATTGTTTGCAACAGCTGGTGTTGGCTCGCTGGCCCAGTAATCCACTAAACTCAGGACGTTCGTGCTGTAATCAAGCTTAAACGCTGCTACGTAGCCATCAAAATATCGCAAGGTAGTGCCAGCGCTGTCCAAGATATGGGAGTCGCAGTGTGATCCCCACGACACGTACACGATCGGGTTGCCCAAAGCGTCGTGGCTCATAGCAAGCCCAGCTCGCTGGTTCTGCACCAAAGCGCTAAAACTGGCGCCGCTTGGCAAGGCAGTCCCGATGTCCAACGACGTGTTAAGGGTTCCGTAGAGAAAATCCCACGCGTAGAGCGTGAAATGGTAAGTCGAGGTTGCGGTGGTCTTGGACTTGGTTACCGCGAACAGCACGGGCTGCTGCAGCGGCCGACTACTGGAAAGGTAGGGCGGAAACGCGTCAATTACCGGCGTTGAGGTGATGCCAACCTGATAGGTAATGTTTGAGCAATCCGGGTACATCCCGCCTACTTTGGGGGAATCTTTTGGCAGATCATGCTGCTGCACAGGAACGTCGCCCGAGGGAAGAATAGACTGCGACTTAACCATCGCGAGCGAAATACCATCCAACGCATAGAGCGTTCCTGCCTCCGTGGCCACAAACACCACGCTGTTCGATGTGGAGAAGCCCGTCAATCCACTCATGTAGAGCGGCTGCGCATAGACCTCGCCATCCACGACGGCGGTGGCCTTGAAGCCAAAATGGTTTGAGACGAGAGTTGAGTCAGCAAGAACCGTTTCACCGCTGTTCACACCTTGACGAGTGTTGTCATTGTGGTAGGTGGTGACACAACCCAAATTGCAAATGGGATAGCTTAAGTCCTGAGCCGACACTTGGGCGCTAGCAGGCAATGCGAGAGAAATACTGGCCAATAAAACTATGGCCAAAGTGAGATTTGCATGTATGCGGGGGGGGGGGGGCGGGCATCACTGGCCTCCTTACGACGACTAAGGTATGCTCCCACGCCAACCACGAGCATGTCAAGCCAAAAAACTGCGGCGAAACGCTTTCGCGTTCCGCCGCACCAACATAAGGCCAAGCCGTGCCTACTTGGCGTCCTTGCCTTCGTCCGCACCCTGCGCGCCTGACTCTTCCATCGCTTTGCGGATCTCTTCGGCGCGCTTGGCGCGGTCTTCGGCGCTCTTTACCTGCTTGGCTTCCACAAACTTCTCGCTGCCCAGCAGTTCAATGAATGCGGTCTCCGCCCCATCGCCCTTGCGGAAGCCGGTGCGGACAATGCGCAGGTAGCCGCCGTTACGGTCGCCAAAACGGGGTGCCACGGTGTTGAACAGCCGCGTCACCGACTCTGGCGTCATCAAGTAGGACGCGGCGAGTCTGCGCGCGTTAAAGTCTCCGCGCTTGCCGAGCGTAATCATCTTTTCCACGTGCGGACGCATGGCCTTCGCCTTGGTAGGCGTGGTGTGGATGCGTTCTTCCATAATCAGCGAGGTCACCAGGTTGCGCAGCAGTGCGCGACGGTGCTCGGTATTGCGTCCTAACCTCTTGGTTGCTAAACGATGGCGCATGGTAAAACCCTCAAGAATCTTTCTGAAGGAGCGCGGGCTTGCCGCCCGCGCCTTTCTGCAAAGTGTTACTTAGTACTCGTCTTCGTCGCCGTAAGCGCCGAGGGGAATCGGAGGCTGCGGAGCGCCGGGCACGGCGTTGCCATGCTCGTCAATCTTCATGCCCAGGCTCAAGCCCATCTGCGCCAAAATTTCTTTAATCTCATTCAGCGACTTGCGGCCAAAGTTCTTGGTCTTCAGCATCTCGGCTTCAGTCTTCTGCACCAGTTCGCCGATGGTCTGAATGTTCGCATTCTTCAGGCAGTTGTAGCTGCGCACTGAAAGCTCCAGCTCTTCCACCGAACGATTCAAGTATTCGTTCTTGATCTCGCCCTTGCCAGAATCGCTGTGGTGCAAACCTTCGAGCTCTTCTTCAAATTTGATGAAGATGCTCATGTGATCTTTAATCAACTTGGCAGCCAAGCCCAGGGCATCACCCGGCGTGATGGAGCCGTTCGTCCACACTTCCAGAGTCAACTTGTCGTAGTCCGTAATCTGACCCAGACGAGCGGCTTCCACGGTGTAGTTGCACTTACGCACCGGCGAATGCACCGAATCAATCGGGATAAAGCCAAGCGCCAAGTCTTCTTCAAAATTCTTGTCGGCAGAGACGTAGCCGCGGCCCAGCTTCAAGCGGCCTTCCATCTCCAGCTTGCCACCTTCGCTGATGGTCGCAATGTAAACGTCCTTATCCAGCACTTCCACGTCGCCATCGGCTTCAATCATCCCCGAGGTAACTACCCCCGGCTGATCCGCACGCAAGTAAATCGCCTTCGGTGCATCGCCATTCAGCTTGAAGGGAATCTGCTTCAGGTTCAGGATGACGTCGGTGGCATCTTCCACCACGCCAGTAATCGCCTGAAACTCATGCATTACGCCTTCAATGCGGACGGCGGTGATTGCCGCACCTTCAATCGAGGAGAGCAGCACACGGCGCAGCGAGTTGCCCACAGTGGTGCCGAATCCGCGCTCAAACGGCTGAGCCCAGAACATGCCGTACTTGTCGGTGAGCGTCTCGATGTCTGTCGCGAGGCGCTTCGGACGCTGAAAACCCTTCCATAACATTTGCATTCGTCAATTCCCTTTCGGCCAAGTGGCTCAGTCTGGCTCCCCGGCGGCCCAGCCGGGTCAAGCGCCATAAAGGCCGTTCTGGCTCGAAAAAGCGGGCCAAAGCTGTTGCTACTACTTGCTGTAAAGTTCCACAATCAACTGCTCGTTCACCGGCAGTTGGACATCTTCACGCTTGGGCAGCCCTACCACCCGGGCACGCATCGCAGTGCGATCCACTTCCAGCCAACTGGGGCCGCCGTGGTTGCCGGCAAAATTCTGGGCAGCTTCAATCACAGTGAACTTGCTAGCTGCTTCGCGGACGGTCACTTCGTGACCCTGCTCCACCAGAAACGAAGGAATATTCACGCGACGGCCGCCGACCGAGATATGGCCGTGCCGAACGATCTGGCGAGCTTGGCGGCGCGATTGCGCGAAGCCAGCGCGGAAGACAACGTTATCGAGGCGGCGTTCGAGTTGCTGCAACAGTAAGTCGCCGGTTACACCCTGCGTCTTCGAGGCCTTTTCAAAGTAGTTACGAAATTGGGTTTCTTGCACGAAGTAGATGCGCTTGGCCTTCTGCTTTTCACGCAGTTGCAGGCCGTAGCCTACAATTTTGGCTTTGCGATCCTTGCCATGCTGGCCGGGAGCGAAGTTGCGCTTTTCAATGGCGCATTTGTCGGTAAAACACCGGCTGCCCTTAAGGAACAGCTTCACGCCGTCACGACGGCACAAGCGGCACACTGCATCACGATAACGAGCCAAGGTAGTTCTCCTCTAGATGAAGCTTAGGCGATCGGTTTACGAGAATTGGCATCCCTTCGTCCCGATCCAACTGCGTATTGCCACAATTACTACATTGGGGCGCGATACCGCTCGCCGCCAAATTTCAGCCTGCTACAACTTACACGCGGCGGCGCTTGGGCGGACGGCAACCGTTATGCGGAATTGGCGTCACGTCTTTGATCGAGCGGACTTCAATGCCCACCGAACCAATGGCGCGGACGGCCGACTCCCTGCCGGAACCGGGGCCGCTGACTTCCACGTCTACCGTACGCACACCATGATCGCGGGCGGCGCTGGCAGCGTTGGAAGCAGCCTGCTGCGCCGCGAACGGCGTGCCTTTGCGCGACCCACGGAAGCCGAGCGAGCCAGAACTCTTCCAGCTCAGCACGTTGCCGTTGGGGTCGGTAATGGTGATGATGGTGTTGTTGAACGATGCCAACACATGCACAATCCCGTGCGGAACGTGCTTCCGCTCGCGCTTCTTGAATGTCTTCTTTTTGCCGCCAGTTTTTGCGGCCGAGCCAGCCTGCGCCTTCGCCATCTCTTAATTCCTTCCTGAACTTACTTCTTCGCGATCTTTTTACCGGCAACCGTTCCCTTGCGGGGGCCCTTGCGGGTACGCGCATTGGTATGCGTACGTTGGCCGCGCACCGGCAGGCTGCGGCGATGACGATAGCCACGGAACGAGCCGATTTCAATCAGCCGCTTAATCGCCACGGAGATCTCTTTGCGCAGGTCACCTTCCACCAGACCTTGCGCCTCAATCACCTGCCGAATGCGGTTGACTTCCTCTTCGCTCAGGTCAGAGACCTTCTTGGTGGGGTCCACGTGCGCTTCCGCAAGAATCTGGAAGGCGCGCGAGCGGCCGATGCCGTAGATGTAAGTCAGCGAAATGTTGATGTACTTGTTGCGCGGAAGATCCACGCCAGCAATACGTGCCATAATTCCTCTTGCTCCTCAACCGCCGCAGCTAGCGGCGGGCACCAGATATTTGGTTAACCCTGGCGCTGCTTGTGCTTCGCGGTTTCGCAGATCACTCGCACTACACCCTTGCGGGTTATGACCTTGCACTTATCACACATCTTCTTGACTGATGCCCGTACTTTCATAATTCCCTGCCTCTAATTCCTGGACTGCTTCTTGAACTGCTTGTTGCGCACACACTACTTGTAGCGGTACACGATGCGGCCACGGGTCAGGTCATAGGGTGAGAGTTCCACCATCACCTTGTCACCGGGCAAAATCCGGATGAAGTTCTTGCGCATCTTCCCGGAGACATGGGCCAGCACACGGTGCTTGTTCTCCATCTCCACCTTGAACATCGCATTGGGCAGCGGCTCAATGACCACTGCCATCACTTCAATCGCGTCTTCCTTGCTCATGCACTCCTTGCAGCCGAAGCTGTTGCTACTGCCTTGGTTACCGCCTTCCGTTTCCGGTTAGGCGGTCAAAATCACCGGCCCATTTTTGGTCACAGCCACGCTGTGTTCAAAGTGAGCACTCAAGCTTCCATCCACCGTAACTGCCGTCCAGTGGTCAGACAAAGTTTTGGTCTCGGCGCGACCGATGTTCACCATCGGTTCAATCGCCAGCACCATGCCTTCTTGCAACCGGAGGCCGCGTCCGCGAACGCCCCAGTTCGGCACCTGCGGTTCTTCATGCAACCGCGTCCCAATGCCGTGCCCTACAAACTCGCGCACAATGCTGAAGCCATTGGCTTCCACGTGCTCTTGAACCGCAGCGCCAATATCGCCCAGCGTATTACCCACCGCCACTTGATCCAGTGCCCGATACAACGATTGCTCGGTGACTTGCAGCAACTTGGTTGCCTCAGCGGAGATTTCGCCCACCGCCACCGTCATTGCCGAATCGCCGTAATAGCCATCCAGAATCGCGCCAAAGTCCACTGACACAATTTCGCCAGCCTTCAAAATTCGCTTATCCGACGGGATGCCGTGGATAATTTCGTCATTCACCGAAGTGCAGAGCGCGTGCTGATACTTACTCCAGCCATTATTCACGCCCTTGAAGGCAGCTTTCGCGCCCATTTCGGCCAACCTAGCGACTGCCACCCGCTCTAAATCCATGGTGCTGGCACCCGGCTTTACCGCTGCGCGAACTGCCTCTAGCACTTCGCGAACCACCCGGCCCGCCTTGCGCATCTTTTCAATCTCTGCCGCTGACTTGCACACGATCATCGGCTACGCCCGCCCTGCCTGCATGTCTAGAAGCCGGAAGAGTTCCGCCGTCACTTCATCCATCGGGCGGTCTCCATCCAGCACCACCACCTTGCCTTGACTGGCAAAGTAATCGGAGACAGGCTTGGTCTGAGCGTCGTAAGTCTTCAAACGCTCCGCAATCACTTCCTCGCGATCATCATTCCGGGTGATGAGTTGCGATCCATCAACATCGCAGGTCTCGGCGACGCGGGGAGGCTGAAAGTGCACGTTGTAGATACGCTGACAGGTGGGGCAGGACCGGCGCCCCGTCAAACGGCGTATCAACTGATTATAGTCCACATCCATGCGTGCGACAATCGGCATGGTCTTGAGCGTGCCAAAACGGGAAAAATCGCCGCTTTGTAACTGCCCATCCAGCCAACCAGCCTGCACTGCCGTCCGCGGAAAGCCGTCCAGCACAAACCCTCGTTCACAATCAGACTGCGTCAACCGGTCTGCCACCATGGCATTCACCAGATCGTCGCCTACCAGCCCGCCACCCTGCAAAATCGCCTTCGCCTGATTGCCCAACTCGGTCTCGCGCTTCACCTGATCCCGCAGCAAATCTCCGGTGGAAATTTGCGGAATCCCGTAGCGTTCGACAATCCGCTTGGCCTGCGTCCCTTTTCCTGCACCAGGAGCGCCAAGCAGAATCACCGGGCCAACCACCACGAACTGCGCCTGCGATGAATCCATGAAACTAGTTTCGCCATCCGCGGCCCTTGATGCGTCCGCTGCGTGGAGTGAAACCTTCATAGTGGCGCATCAGCAACTGCGCTTCCACCTGTTGAACGGTATCCATCGCTACGCCCACCACAATCAGCAGCGAAGTACCACCAAAGTAAAAGTTCAAATTCAACCCGTTGGTGACCCATACCGGCAGCCATTCAAAATATCGGCCCACCAGAAACAAGTGGTTCAGCTTTATGCCCGCAATCATCCACTCAGGGATAATCGAGATTACGATCAGGTAGAGTGCGCCGACCAGCGTGATGCGGGTCAGAATGTCATTGACATGATCTGCGGTGCGCTGCCCCGGACGGATGCCCGGAATAAAACTGCCCGAGCGTCGCATGTTGTCAGCCACATCATTTGGGTTGAATACAATCGAGATATAAAAGTACGCGAAGAAGATAATGCCCAGCGCGTACAGGAACGTGTACAGGGGCTCGCCCCACTTCAACGCATCCAGCACCGGCCGGAAGAATGTGTTGTTCGCGAGACCTGAAAGCGCCAGCGCCGGCAACGAGAGAATTGAGGATGCGAAGATGACCGGCATAACACCGCCCGAGTTCACCTTCAACGGAAGGAACGAGCTGACTCCGCCCATCATCCGGCGTCCGACCATACGCTTGGCAGACTGGACTGGAATGCGCCGTTCGCTACGCTCCACAAACACCACGAATGCGACCACTGCGATCATCAAGGCCAGCAGCAACACAATCGCGATTAACGTCATACCGCCCCAGGCGCTCGTCTGCACCTTCTGCACCAAGCTATGCACTGCCGCAGGCAAGCCCACGACGATGCCGGCGAAGATCAACAACGACATGCCGTTGCCAATACCGCGCTCGGTAATCTGCTCGCCCAGCCACATAATGAAGGCGCTGCCGGTGGTCAGCGTGAGCATGGTCATCACCACAAACTGCCAGCCGGGCTGTAGCACCATCCCGCTCTTTTCCAGGGTGATGGCCACACCGAACGACTGCACCAGGCTCAACATCACAGTCAGGTAGCGGGTGTACTGCGTAATCTTGCGCCGCCCCAGTTCGCCTTCCTTCTGCATTTTGGCGAGCGGCTCATAGACCACGGTGAGCAACTGCAAGATGATGGAGGAGGTGATATAGGGCATAATACCCAGCGCGAACACCGTCAAGTTGCGGAGGTTGCGCCCGCTGAACAGATCCATGAAGCCGAGGAAACTCCCCGCGCTCTGGTCGAACAAGCGCGCCAAGGCAGCGGTGTCCACGCCGGGAGTGGGAATGTGACCGCCGATGCGGTACACCGCCAGCATACCCAGAGTGAACAGAACCCGCCTGCGCAGGTCCGGAATACGGAATATATTCAGCACTTTATCTAGCATGGGGGAATCTCGTAATCCTTAAGCTTGTGCCTTGCCCTGCTTTTTTACTTTGGCTGGACGCATGAACTTGGGCCGCGCCGGAATCACTTCCGCCTTGCCACCCGCCTTCTCAATCTTGTCCACTGCCGCCTTAGAGAACTTGTGCGCCGTTACGTGCACCGGCTTGTTCAGTTCGCCGACCGAAAGCACCTTGACCGGGATGCCGGCCTTGCGGACGACGCCGCGGGCCCGCAGAACATCAGGAGAGACTGCTGTCTCGTTGAGTTCGGCAATCGTATCCAGATTCACCACAGCGTACTCAATGCGGAAAATATTGGTAAAGCCACGCTTGGGCAGACGGCGATGCAGCGGCATCTGGCCGCCTTCAAAACCACGCATCAGGCGCGCGCCCGACCGCGACCGCTGACCTTTATGACCGCGAGCCGAAGTCTTGCCCATGCCTGAGCCCATACCGCGACCCACACGCTTTTTGCCGCCGTTTGCGCCTAGGGGCGCATTTAGATTTGATAGATTCATGGATGTCTCTCCGCGTTACTTGCCGGGCTCAATCACAACGACCAAATGACGCACCATCTGCGCCATGCCGCGGATTGCCGGCGTGTCCGGCCGTTCAATAATCTGGTTCAACCGGGTAAAGCCCAACCCCCGGATGACTGCCTTGTGCCTGACCGGCGTACAGATCGCCGAGCGCACCCACTGGATGCGAATGTTGCCAGGACTTGCCGTTTTCGCCTGCCTGATCGCCGCCATAACTTATAGCTCCTCCACCGTCTTGCCGCGCATGGTTGCCACGGATTGCCGGCTCTTCAACTGACGCAGCGCTTCGAACGTCGCACGAATCACGTTGTGCGGGTTGGTGGTGCCGATGGACTTGGTGAGCACATTCTGAATGCCCGCCGAAGTCATGACTGCACGCACTGCGCCGCCCGCAATTACGCCCGTGCCTTCTGGTGCGGGCTTGAGCAGCACTTGCCCGGCGCCAAAGTGGCCCAGCGCCAGATGCGGAATGGATGTGTCCGTCAAATTGACCTTGAGTAGACGCTTCTTAGCTGCTTCAATGGCTTTGCGAATCGCCTGCGGCACTTCCTTCGCCTTGCCGGAGCCAAAGCCCACGACGCCAGCAGAAGGGTCGCCGATCACCACTAGCGCGGCGAATGAGAGGTTCTTGCCGCCCTTTACCACTTTGGTGACGCGGTTGATGGCAACCACTTGGTCCTTCAACTGAAATGCGCCTGGATCGAGTTTCTTCGCTACGATTGGCATATCTTTTTAGTCTCTTCTTCCCTTGCTGCTGATCGCTTGGCCAATCGCTTGGCCAATCGCTTGGCTAACTATTTGGCAAATCGGTTTCTCGAACCTTTGCCCGGATCATACTGCGGCGGACCAAGGCTGCAAACACTAAAACTTAAGCCCACCTTCACGCGCGGCATCGGCTAATGCTTTAATGCGTCCGTGATACAGATAGCCGCCCCGGTCAAAGACCACCGCTTCCACACCCTTGGTCTTGGCGCGCTCTGCAATCCGCTTGCCCACTTCCTTGGCCGAAGCTAGGTTGCCAGTCGCCGTAGATCCCGCCTTGGCATCCTCCAGCGTACTGGCGTGCACCACAGTTACACCCATAGCGTCGTCAATCAACTGGGCATAAATGTGATTCAGGGAGCGGTATACATTCAACCGCGGACGTACCGCTGTACCACTCATCTTTTTGCGAATGCGGCTGTGAATGCGCGTCCGATTGTCGTTCTTTGAACCTTTGTTCAACATATCCGTCTTCCTCGTAAACCATCTCGAACCGCGCTTCTGCGCTGGTTCGCGTGAATCCGTGTTTCGATTGTGTATCGCCCGTGTTTCGTCCGTGTTTCGGGCCGTGCAGGGCTTGGCGTCATACTGGCTGACGCCGCGCACATTACTTGGCTCCCGCCTTGCCAGCCTTCTTCTTCAGCTTCTCGCCGACATAGCGGACACCCTTTTGCTTGTACGGATCGGGTGGACGCAAGGCGCGCATTTCTGCGGCTACTTGGCCAACCTTCTGCCGGTCAATCCCCAACACCTGAAACTTGGTCTGCTTGGGGTCAATGGTAATTTCAATGCCGGTGGGCAGCGGATACTCAATCGGGTGCGAATAGCCCAAGGTGAACACCATGATGCCCTTGCCCTTGAGTTCTACCCGGTAACCGACTCCGACTACTTCCATGTCACGCGTCCAACCCTTGGTCACACCTTCTACGGCATTATTGACCAGCGCGCGCGCCAGTCCGTGCATCGCGGCATATTGATCCGACTCGCGAACTGCATTCAACACGCCATCCTTCTGCTCCAGTTGAATACCGGGAGGCAGATGGTTTTCGACCTTGCCCTTGGGACCTTGTACGGTCACAGTATTGCCCACGACGGAAATCTTCACACCCGCGGGTACAGAAATCGGTTTCTTGCCAATTCTCGACATAGTCGCTTCGTCTCTTTCGCGCCTCGCGGCGACGGGCTGTGTCCACATGCACTGCCTCGGCATTGCTGCTCCGGCAGGTTTTCCACTCAGCCTGATGTTGCGGCTCGCGGCTTGTTGTTCGCGAGCCTTAGTTTCCAAATCCCAAAACTTGTTTTGCGATTACCAAACTTCGCAAAGCAGTTCGCCACCCACGCCTTCACGGCGCGCCTGGCGTCCCGTCATCACCCCACGTGGCGTGGTCAGGATGTTGATGCCGAGTCCACCGAGTACACGGGGAATCTCGGTGCGGCCCACATACACGCGGCATCCCGGACGGGAGACACGACGTAGGTTGGTGATAACCGCCGCGTTGCTGGGGTCATACTTCAAGTACACCCGCAAAAGCTTATGGCCCTCTTCTTCCAAGGGCTTGAAGCTGGCAATGTAGCCTTCTTCTTTCAAAATGCGGGCAATCTCAATCTTCAGATTCGAAGCCGGGATGTCCACCTTCTGGTGCCGCGCCTGGATCGAATTGCGTATCCGGGCCAGCATGTCTGCGACCGGGTCGGTCAGCCTCATCTTTGTATTTCTCCTTCTGCTACGCAGCCCGTTCGCTCCGGGGTCTCCGGAGAACCTGCGGCGGCGGAATCCACTGGCCGCCTCACATACGGGAGGCGGCGGTTTGGTTGGTTACCAGGACGACTTGGTCACGCCGGGGATTTCTCCCTTGAGTGCCAGGTTGCGGAAGCACAAGCGGCAAATGCCAAACTTGCGCAGAAAAGCCCGCGGACGTCCGCAAATCTGGCAGCGATTATGCTGCTGGCTCGAAAACTTCGGCTTGCGCGCGTCCTTAACTCGTTTTGCAGTTGTCGCCATGCGGTTCCTTTTCTAACGTCTTCTCAAACTCAATCGTGTTTCGGTGGACCGCATCCGCAGCCCGCCCTTGCTTATGCCCGGTTATGCCCGGTTATGCCCGGAAGGGCATTCCCATATGCTTTAGCAGTGACCGCGCCTGGTCATCATTCTTGGCTGAGGTGACAATCGTGATGTTCATACCCTTCAGCTTGTCTACTTTGGAGTAGTCAATTTCCGGGAAGATCAGCTGATCCTTCAAACCAAGCGTATAGTTCCCACGGCCGTCGAACGACTTGCTGGAGATGCCGCGGAAGTCGCGGACACGCGGCAATGCCGCACTCACCAGACGATCCAGAAATTCGTACATACGGTCGCCGCGCAACGTTACCATCGCGCCAATTGGCATGCCTTCCCGCACCTTAAACGCTGCAATGGACTTCTTGGCCTTGGTGACCACGGGCTTTTGCCCGGTGATCTGACCTAGTTCCGCTACTGCCGGATCCATCAGCTTGGCATTGGTAGTGGCTTCGCCCATGCCGATGTTGATGACGATCTTTTCCAGCTTCGGCACTGCCATGGCGTTGCCTAGCTCGAACTCCTTCATCAACGCTGGCGCAATCTCCTGGTTGTAACGCAGGCGCAAACGCGCGCCTTCTTTGGCGCTGTGCCGAGGAGCTATCGGCTTGCCAGTGGCATCGGTTTCTACCGGTGCCGGCTTAGCCGCTTTCGCCTTCTTCGGTTCTTTTTTCTCTGTCTTATCAGCCATCTTGATTTCGCTTCTTCCTGCCTACGGTTTTCGGGTTGCCCGGCGATTTTGCCCCTGCCGCCTTGGCGTTTACCGTTGCGTATGCTGTCTTACTAATGCATTGCTTGTCTTACTGTCGTACTGATTTACTGCTTATCCATGGGCGCGCCACAACGGTGGCACACGCGTACAGCCTTGTCGCCGGAACGGTCATGACGGATGCGCGACGGCTTATTGCAGGAGCCGCACACTAGCATCACATTGGAAATCGCAATCGCGCTTTCCTGCTCGGCGATGCCGCCCTTGATGTTGCGCTGAGGGTTCGGCTTCACGTGCTTCTTCACAATCTTGACGTGCTCCACCAGCAGGCGAGCTTCATCGGGCATCACCCGGAGTACCCGGCCTTGCTTGCCCTTGTCAGGCCCGGCAATCACCTGCACGTTGTCATTGCGCTTAATATCCACTCGCTTGTGCATCTTGTTCAATCCTTTTGCTCCGGCAGCTTCATCCACCGGCTTGCCTGCGCTGCCCGAACTAGATCACTTCCGGCGCCAGCGACACAATCTTCAAAAATTTCTTATCGCGCAGTTCGCGCGCCACCGGCCCGAATACGCGCGTACCCACCGGCTCGCCGCCATCATTTACCAGCACGGCTGCGTTCTCATCAAAGCGGATATAGGTTCCGTCCCTGCGACGCTGCTCTTTGCGCAAACGCACAATCACGGCCTTCACCACTTTGCCCTTCTTCACCTGACCATCCGGTGAAGACTCCTTGACCGCTGCCGTCACCACATCGCCAAGTCCAGCGATCAGTCCGGTATGTCCGCCTAGCGGAAGAATAACTTGCAGCTTGCGGGCGCCGGAGTTATCCGCCACCGCCAGCATCGAACGCATTTGTACGCCCATGGTTGTTTCCTCTCTCTACCGCAGTTACTTTGCGGCTGCTTTCGGTGCACTCTTGGAGGCCGCCAAGATCGGCGCCTTGCGCACCACTTCCGCCAACTTCCAGCGCTTCAGCTTAGAGAGCGGCCGCGTTTCTTCAATCCGCACCACATCTCCGGTGCGGGCCACTGACTCTTCGTCGTGGGCGTAGAACTTCTTTTTGTTGGCGACTACCCGCTGATACAGCGGATGCGCCTTTTTGCGGATGACCTGCACCACAATGGTTTTTTCCATCTTGGTGGAGACCACTTCGCCCACCTCAACCTTTTGCCGCGGCTTGCGGACTTCGGCTGCTGCCTGCTGATTGGTTTCCGTCATTGCCTACTTGCTCCCCGCGGCTGCCAACTCGCGCTCGCGCGCAATGGTGTTGGCGCGCGCAATGTCCTTGCGCAGGCTGCGTAATTTGTTCAAACTCTCAGTTTGGCCCAGCGTCCGCTGAAACCGCAAACGGAACAACTGATCCGTCATCTCTTTGTTCTTGGCGCTCAGCTCCACGTCGCCGAGAGCGCGGAGTTTTTCCGCTTCCGAAGCAGCGGCTGTTGCTGCTTTGCCGCTCGTCTTCACTTTCGCTGCCGGGGCTTTCGCCTTGGCTGTCTTCTTCTCTGCCATACGTCGCTCTCCACCGCTGCTACGTGCCGCAGCTCGATTCCTAGTTCCATCGGCCGCTGTTACAAAACTTCAGATGCCCTTGCGTCTAGCGCATGCCTTCGCGCTTGATGAAGGTGGTGCGAATGGGCAGCTTGTGCGAAGCCAAACGCATGGCTTCCATCGCCTGCTCCGCCGTCACGCCTTCCATCTCGAACAAAATCTTGCCCGGGCGGATGACCGCGACCCAATGATCCGGAGCACCCTTGCCCTTACCCATACGGGTTTCAGCCGGCTTCTTGGTAATCGGCTTGTCGGGGAACATGCGCAACCAAATCTTGCCGCCACGCTTCACAAAGCGCGTGATGGCAATACGGCCGGCTTCCATCTGGCGGTCGGTGATGTAACCGCATTCCATCGCCTTCAACCCGAAGTCGCCATACGACAGCGTGCTGCCGCGCCAGGCTTTGCCCTTCATGCGACCGCGCTGTTGCTTGCGGTACTTTACTTTCTTCGGCATCAACATGATGAATTTCCTTTACCGTTCCCTGCTCACCCGGCATCTGCCTAAGGCTGAGCTCAAATCTGGTTCCCGTTAGAACGCCCCGCCGCTGGCTACCTGCGGCTCACGCTTCTTCGCTGGCAGAATTTCGCCCCGATACACCCAGCACTTTACGCCAATCACACCATACGTGGTGCTGGCTTCGGTGAAGCCGTAATCAATATCGGCCCGCAAGGTGTGCAGAGGCAAACGACCCTGCAAATACCACTCGGTACGGGCGATTTCCGCGCCGTTCAAGCGTCCGCTGACGCGAACCTTGATGCCTTTGCAGCCAAAACGCAGAGCCGAATCCACCGACTTGCGCATGGCCCGCCGGAAGCCAACCCGCTTTTCCAGTTGCAACGCAATCGCTTCCGACACCAGTTGTGCATCCAGCTCAGGCTTGTGGACTTCTTGAATGTCCACAAACACGTCGCGGCCGGTGCGCTTCTTCAGCTCGTCCTTCAGCTTGTCAATCTCCGCGCCCTTGCGACCGATGATGATGCCCGGACGCGCGGTACGGATAATGATGCGCAGCTTGTTGCCTGGACGCTCAATATCAATCGAGCTCACGCCCGCCGACTTCAGCTTGTCGCGCAGCTCAGCCTTGAGCTTCACGTCTTCCAGCAACAACTTGCTGTAGTCGCGCTCTGCATACCAGCGCGACCGCCACGGCTTTACGTAACCTAGCCGGAAACCATAAGGATGGACTTTCTGACCCATATTTCTCTCACTCCTCCCCGCCTCGGGCGGAAAGTTGAATAATCGCTCTGACTAAATGTCCTGAACTACTTATGTCCGGAACTACTTTGCAGCCTTCTTACTTCCAGCAGCGCTCTTACTCTGAGCTCCTGCCGGCTTACTGGCCACCTTCTTAGCCACCGGTTTTTTGGCTGCGGGCTTGCGGGCTGCCACGACTTTAGGCTCACCGCTTGCTGCCGCTGCTTCCGCCGTCTTGCCACCCCGCACCCGCTCTTCCAGAGCAATCTCCAGATGCGACATGCGACGTTGATACCGGAACGCACGCCCCATTGGCGCAGGCCGGATGCGCTTGAGCCGCGGACCTTCATTTGCCACTGCGCGCTTCACATACAACTGATCCAGATCCACGTCCAAGCTCTTCTCTTGGCTCAAGTGGTTGGCGTTTTCAATGGCCGACCGCAGCAACTTGTGCACGGTGATTGCCACCCGCTTCTTGGTGAAGGCCAGGGTATTGAGCGCATCTTCCGCCCGCTGTCCTCGGATCAATTGCATGACCAGACCCGCCTTTTGCGGCGACACACGCATAAACCGGGCTTCGGCTCTGAATTCCATATCGCTCATCTCTTCCGTTCCGCGCTTCCTGCGTCAGTCTTGCGTCTGCGCTGGAGTGCAGCGTATTCCGCAGCCTGAACCGCATAATCTTGCCGCTCAATTGGGCCGCTTAATGCGGGCCCGGCAACTTACTTGCCCTTACCCGCCGATTCGGTTGCGGCCTTTACCGAGTGTCCCTTAAAGGTGCGGGTAAAACTGAATTCACCCAGCTTGTGGCCCACCATATTTTCCGTCAGATACACCGGAATGAACTTCCTGCCGTTGTGCACTGCGAGAGTGTGACCCACCATTTCGGGAATCACCGTCGAGCGCCGTGACCAGGTGCGGAGCACCTTCTTTTCACTACGAGCATTCATGTCCTCGACCTTCTTGAGGAGATGCCCGTCAATGAACGGTCCCTTCTTGGTTGAACGTGCCATCCGTCTCTACCTCTGCCTACGGCCTGCCTGTTAAGCGGCGGGCCCGGCGGTTCTCAGAACTTATGCTGCTCTACTTCTTGCCTTTACGGGTGACGATGAAGCTATCAGTCCGCTTGTTGTTACGAGTCTTATAGCCACGGGTCGGCTTGCCCCACGGGGTCACCGGATGGCGTCCGCCGCTGGTCTTGCCTTCCCCACCGCCGTGCGGGTGATCCACCGGATTCATCGAGACACCACGGTTATGAGGACGAATGCCCTTCCACACGTTGCGGCCAGCCTTACCAATCGAAACATTCTCATGATCCAGATTGCCCACTTGGCCTACCGTCGCCATGCAATCTACCAGCACCTTGCGGGTTTCGCCGGAAGGCAGCTTTAGCAACGCGTAGTCCGATTCCTTGGCCACCAACTGGGCACCGCCTCCGGCCGACCGCACCATCTGGCCGCCCTTGCCGGGACGCAGTTCCACGTTGTGCACGATGGTGCCAGAAGGGATGTTGCGCAACGGCAGCGCATTCCCCACCAGAATGTCGGCCTCCGGGCCACTCACCACGGACTGACCTACCTTCAAACCTTCCGGCTGAAGGATGTAGCGCTTTTCGCCATCCGCGTAGGAGAGCAAAGCGATACGCGCCGAGCGGTTCGGGTCATACTCCACCGAAACCACCTTGGCTGGCACGCCAGCCTTGTCACGCTTAAAGTCAATCAGTCGCAGTTGACGCTTGTGGCCGCCACCGATAAACCGCGAAGTGACACGGCCAGTGCTGTTACGCCCGCCGCTCCGCTTCTTCGGTTCGAGTAGCGCCTTGTGCGGACGATCCGTCGTCAGGTCGCTATTGACCAGCCGCGTCTGAAAGCGGAGTGTCGGAGTTGTCGGTCGAAATGTCTTGATCGCCATAGTTCTGCCTTTTACTTACTGCCGCGTAACTGCCACGCGGCATGAATTCGCGCTTACAGGTTCTCTGCGTAGTCGGGCAATTTTTCGCCAGACTTCAGCCGGACATAAGCTTTCTTCCAGTCAGGACGATAACCTTCAAACCGTCCGCGGCGGCGCATCTTGCCTTCGAAATTCGAAGTGCGCACGTTCTCCACCTTCACCTTGAAAATCGTCTGCACCGCCTGCTTGATCTCTGTCTTGGTTGCTTCCGGCGCTACTTGAAACACTAGCGTCCGTTCGCTCTCTTTGACGTTCATGCCCTTTTCGGTAATCACGGGCTTGCGAAGAATCTGATAGGCGGATTTCATTACGCCACCTCCTCAGTCCGCGCCTTGGGCAAAGACGCCACCAGAGTTGCTTGCAGCTTTTCCATTGCCGCTTGCGAGAACACGGCCAGTTCATACCGCAGCAAATGCCAGGGATGCACTTCGCTCGACCCTACCAACTCCACACCCTTCAAGTTACGGGTGCTAAGTACCAGGTTGTCGCTCGCTGCTGCTTCCACCAGCACTGCCGTCTTTTCCACGTGCAGTGTGTCGAGCGCCGCACGGAAAGCTTTGGTCTTCACCGGAGACTTCGCCGGAGAGTTCACCGCCGCGGTTCCCGCAGCCTTGGCATCTGCCAGTTCGAAAGTGTTGACGACCACAAGCTTGCCATCGGCCAGCTTGGACGCCAGCGCCGAGCGCAGAGCGCCGAGCACCTTCTTGCGAGGAAAGTCATAATCGTAGGAGCGGGGCTGCGGGCCATGCACCGTGCCACCATGCCGCCAGAGCGGAGAGCGTACCGAGCCTACGCGAGCGCGGCCTGTGCCCTTCTGCTTCCACAGCTTCTTACCCGAGCCCGCTACCAGCTTCTTGTTCTTGGTGGCGTGCGTACCCGAGCGCTGCGCGGCGCGGTAATGCTTCACCGCTTCCCACAACAGCTCCTTATTGACCGAGCCAAATACTTCGTCCGACAGTTCCAGCGTGCCGACTTTCGCGCCGCTCAGGTTGTGGACATCAATCGTTGCCATAGTCGTAATCCATTCGGGCCGTCTCAAAGCCTTGCCCGTACCGTTTCGAACTGCCTGCACTACCAAGCTCAATCGAACCTCTGGTTGAGCTACTTCTTCTTGCTTTGCGCAGCCTTCTTAGCAGCCTTCAGCGGATCCACCGTGCCGGATCCAGCAAAGCCGCGACGCTCACGCGGTGGCTTGCCCGCCCTGGTCACAATCACAAACGCATCTTTGTGACCCGGTACTGCACCTTCTACCACCAGCAAATTCTCTTCTTTATCTACACCCAGCACTCGCAGGTTTTGCACCGTTACCCGGGCATCGCCCATGTGGCCGGCCATGCGCATACCCTTGACTACGCGCGAGGGGAACGCCGAAGCACCAATCGAACCGGTGATTTGAAACATCGAACCGTGCGACTTGGCTCCACCGGCGAAATGATGGCGGCGAACTACGCCTGCAAACCCGCGGCCCTTGCTGGTACCGACAATGTCCACAAAACGCTCGTTCTCGAAGATATCCACCAGAACCCGATCGCCTACTTTGGTGCCATTGCCGTCGGCGTCCAAATCAAAAGGAACTTCGCGGATAAACTTTACTGGGGGCAGATCATGCTTGCCCAAGTGACCCTTCATCGGCTTGGTTAGTTTGGACTCCTTCACAAACTCAACCAGGCCAATCTGCGCCGCGTTGTAACCGTCCTTGGCTGCGGTCTTGCATTGCGTAACTACGCAAGGCCCAACCTTCAGCACCGTGCAGGGACGCACATCACCCTTTTCATCAAACAACTGCGTCATCCCGACTTTACGTCCCAAAATTCCGTGTACTGCCATAGCTTGCTCTCCTCACTCCGCTTTCTGGTTCCGTCGTCCGGCCTAAGCCGTTTGCGCCGGGGACTCACTGACTGCTGAGCCTCGAAAGCATTGTCCTACGTTGGTTCTACCCTGCATCTGGCTTGTTTGTAACTTGCACTTCTACTTATGCTCTTTGCCAAACGCTTTGATTTCCACGTCCACGCCCGCCGGCAGATCCAGCTTGAGCAGCGCTTCCATGGTTTGCGGCGTGGGCTCCAGAATATCCAGCAGACGCTTGTGGGTGCGGATCTCGAACTGCTCGCGCGACTTTTTGTCAGTATGCGGGGAGCGCAGCACGGTCCACTTGTTCTTCACAGTCGGCAGCGGAATCGGGCCCGCAATGTTGGCTCCGGTGCGGCGAGCCGTCTCCACAATCTCGCCGGTGGATTGGTCGAGAATGCGGTAGTCGTAAGCCTTCAGCCGGATGCGAATTCTCTCTTTTGCAATCACTTTATCTTCTCTCACTTGCCCCGTCCGGCTCTTGCCTCAAATGCGGCACCCCGGCGGAAAGATCGAAGTTCCAGAGGAGCGGCGTTGCGCCCCTCCGTCCCTTAAAGTTAGTTACTTAATCACTTCTGCAATCGTGCCTGCGCCCACGGTGTGGCCGCCTTCGCGAATGGCGAAGCGCAGACCCTTCTCCATGGCTACTGGAGTAATCAGCTCAATGGTCAGCGGCACGTTGTCGCCCGGCATCACCATC
>JANXUR010000084.1 GCA_025356095.1 Acidobacteriaceae bacterium
GTGGGCAATTCGCGAATTGCCCAACGTGATGTTCATGCACTTCAATCAGTTGAAGCGCGATATGCCCGGGCAGATGCGGCGCATCGCAACTTTCCTCGATATTCCGATTGATGAAGCACAGTGGCCGCAGATTCTGGAGCACTGCTCATTCGAATGGATGAAGCGTCACGCTACCGCAAGCACGCCTATGGGTGGTGCTTTTTGGGACGCTGGCGCGGAAGTGTTCATCAACAAGGGCGTGAATGGCCGATGGGCATACGTGCTGAGCGCAGAAGAGTGTGCCGAGTATGAAGCGCGCACAGTCGCCGAACTAGGTCCAGAGTGCGCGCGGTGGCTGGCGACAGGAGAAGGGCTGGAGTAGCGCTTGGCATCCAGATGGAATCGAGCTGGAATCGCGCGCGAGCCGCGCGAGAGCCGAGCACGCTACAACGATTCCGGCTCCAGTGCAATATTTTCTTCCCCGGCGGTCTTCTTGCTCCAATACATCTTGAGCCAGGCTTCCCAGGTTTTGCCTGCGGCGGTGTCGCGGCCGGAGAAGGCTAAGCCCGCGATGTCGGCGTAGAAGATATTCCGCTTCTGGCTAGAGTCCGAGTGTGTGAAGCCGGAAATATTCTGCTGGGGCAGAATGCGGACGACGCTTTCGGCCAGCGTGGCCGAGGGACGGCGGTCGAAGATGTAGCAATTGAGCTTTTCGCCGGACTTGAGCGTTAGCGTCACGTCGCCACGATAGTTGAAAGCGAGATCGAGCGCTTCGCGAATTTCTTCGTCCGAAGCGAGCGCCGGAATCCAGCCTTCGAGGTTGTGGCGCTCAGTGCCGGGGGCAACCTCTAGCGTTTCAGCAACGGCAGCGGGGATCAGGGCGTTCACCGTATGGGTCACGTTATTGCACCGTCTCCTGCAAATCCTGTGCAGGTGGTGCGATCTTTACCAGTGGGTTGCGGGCGTGCACCGGCTTAATGCCTTCGCGCAAGGTTTTCATCGCTTCGGCATTCGGATACTTGCTGAAGAACGTGGCCTTGGCGGCGGCCATCAAGCCTCGCACCGAACTGAAAGTGTCGTCCACTGCGGAAGCTTCATAGCCGCAATGCACCATGCAATTCGCACACTGCGGATTGCCACTTTCAGTGCCATAGTTGTCCCATTCGGTCGAATCCAGCAGTTCCTGAAAAGTATCGGCGTAGCCATCTTGCAGCAGGTAGCAGGGCTTCTGCCAGCCAAACATATTGAAAGTCGGCATACCCCATGGCGTGCAGCTATAGTGGCGCTCGCCCATTAGAAATTCCAGAAACAGGGGTGACATGTTGAACTTCCAACTCGACTTGCGGTTGGCTAGAATCGCAGCGAACAAGCGACGGGTGCGGGCGCGTCCCAAAAAGTGCTGCTGGTCAGGTGCCTTCTCGTACGAATAGCCCGGTGAAACCGTCATGCCTTCCACGCCCAGTTCCATCATCTCGTCAAAGAAGTTGCGGACACTATTGGGGTCGGTGCCATCGAATAAGGTCGAATTGGTGGTGACGCGGAAGCCCGCAGCTAGCGCGGCCTTGATGCCTTCTTTCGCCTGATCGAATCCACCCTCGCGGCACACGCTCATGTCGTGGTGCTCGCGCTCGCCATCCATGTGGACGTTGAAGGTCAGGTAGGTGCTGGGCGTAAACAGGTGCAGCTTTTCCTTCAGCAGCAGGGCATTGGTGCACAGGTAGATGTACTTTTTGCGCGCGACCAAGCCTTCCACGATCTTGTCAATTTCGGGGTGCAGCAAGGGTTCGCCGCCGGGGATGGACACCATCGGGGTGCCACACTCATCCACCGCGCGCATGCACTCCTCGGCGGAAAGGTGCTGCTTCAGAATATGGGCAGGGTACTGAATCTTGCCACAGCCAGCGCAGGCCAGATTGCAGCGGAACAGCGGCTCTAGCATCATGACTAGCGGGTACCGCTTGCGCCCCTTCATCTTCTGGCGGAGCACGTACGAGGCGACGGTCCACATCTGCTTGACTGGTACGGCCATAAGTAAGGCTTCTCCCGTAGGTCGAATGCACCGAACTGGCAAAACTGGCTAACAAAATAAGATGGGCATGGCAGCCGAGTGGTTGCGCTGGAATGCCGCCAAAAATGCGGTTCGAGTAAACCTTTATTATAGCGGAGCTTGGGCGCACGACGGCCCGTTTTTGCTGACTGGCGACCCCCGGCAGCGAATGGCAAACTGGTGCAGCAGAAGGGGAAGTGTAACCGGTCTGCTAAGCTGGCATTCGACCATGCCAGCTTTAGACAAGATCGCCGCTGCCACACTCAAGCCGATCCCGGTACAGGATCATGTCTTGTTCGTGGCCGATGCCATCGGCACGGCTGTGTTCGCCATTGAGGGCGCAGGTGCTGCCTTTGCGGCGAACCTCGACCTGTTCGGAGTACTGGTGCTTTCGTTCACCACAGCCTTGGTGGGCGGCATTGTTCGCGATGTGCTGCTTGGCTGTACGCCGCCAGCCTCGCTGCGCGACTGGCGGTATCCGGCGATTGCCTTTGCCGCAGGAGCCTCGGCGTTCTTCTTCCATCAATATGTCGTACGCATCCCCAGCCCGGCGCTGATTGCACTCGACGCTGCCGGTCTGGGGCTATTCGCGGTCTCGGGAGCGGCCAAGGCCATCGAGTTCAAGGTGCCGCCGCTCATTGCGATACTGCTCGGCACCCTGACTGGAGTGGGTGGCGGCGTGGTTCGCGACTTGCTGCTGGCGCAAGTGCCGCATATTTTGCAGTCCGATATTTATGCTACTGCTGCGCTCTTTGGTGCCGCTCTCTTGGTGGGCGGTCTCCGCTTCGGGCTGCCGCGCGGCCCGATGATGTTCGCTGGGGCAGCGGGTTGCTTTGTGCTGCGCATTGTGGCAGTGGTTCAAGACTGGCAGTTGCCACGCTTGCACGGTAACTAGCTACGAATACAAGTTGCGAATAAGAGCTGCAAGCGCCCCGCTCCCCAAGCCTCTACGGTAAAATAGTGTTAGCGCCGGGATGGTGGAATTGGCAGACACGCAGGTCTTAGGAGCCTGTGCCTAATAAGCGTGCGGGTTCAAGTCCCGCTCCCGGCACCATCTGGTTGGTCGTTGGTCATCGTACGTGATCGTTTAGTCGGCTTCTTCACGTTCATCCTAAAGGCGCGTCTTTTCTGCATCCGTGGCTGTACAACCAGCGTCTAAGCTTTAACCTCAGTTAAAATCAAGTGCAAGCAAACGTTTACAGAATCACTTCTCGACCTGCCGACCTGAACTCAAGGCTCGGTAGGATGGCTGACAGCTTCCAGTACGTCTAATTTGCGACAGGATTTATGACCGAGAAATCATTGCTTCTACCCGTCAAATCAGTCAGCGCAATCGGCACCTTCAAAGCGCTTGTTGTGCTGGTTTCGCTTGCGGCGCTCGCGGCATGCAGCAAGCCGGCGGCGCAGGCATTTGACCCTTCGGCGATCACCTGGCCTGTGAAGGTCGCGGAAGTTCGCCAGATTGTCATCGCCGATTCGTCCGAGTTTGTGGCCACTGTTAAGTCGCGGAACTCGGCAACCTTGCAACCGCAAGTGGAGGGCGAGATTACTCGCATCTTCGTGAAGTCGGGCGAGCCAGTGAAAGCCGGACAAGCCATTCTGCAGATTGACCCGCTCAAACAGCAGGCGGCGTTGGGCAGCGAGGAGGCCTTGCTGCGCTCGAAGCGCGCCACGCTAGAACTGGCCCGAACCCAACTGGATCGTTCCAAGCAACTGTCGGCGTCTGGGGTCATCGCCAAGCAGGATTTCGATCAGGCGCAAACGAACTTCGACGCCGCTCAGGCTGACGTGGCTGCCTACGAAGCTGCGGTACGCCAGCAACAGGTGCAGCTCAAGTACTACAACGTGGTCTCGCCGTCAGAAGGCATTGTGGGCGATATCCCCGTGCATTTAGGGGATCGCGTTTCCACGAACACGATGCTGACCACTGTGGATGGCGCGAGCGGGCTGGAAGCCTACATCAGCATTCCGCTGGAAAAAGCTCCGCAGCTTAAATCCGGCTTGCCGGTGGAAATTCTAAATGACGACGGCACGGTCGCCGTCACCACCAGCGTGACTTTTGTTTCTCCGCAAGCAGACGCAGCGACGCAAACTGTGCTGGCGAAGGCGGCGATTCCGCCGGGTAAGTTGCGCCCCGCGCAGTTCGCCCGGGTACGCGTCATCTGGAGCCGTCGCGAGGGGTTGGCTGTACCGGTCACCGCAGTCAGTCGGGTGGGTGGACAGTTCTTTGCCTATCTTGCACTGGGTGATGGCCAGAATATGAAAGCTGCGCAGCGGCCGCTCCAGCTCGGGCCCATCACGGGTGACAACTATCCTGTACTGGATGGCTTGCAGAACGGCGACAAGCTCATTGTCTCTGGAGCCCAGAACCTGACCGATGGTGCCAAGGTAGCGGTGCTGCCCTAGTTCTTAGTTTCTGGTTCGCTGTTGAACCGATCGTCCCGGCCGCGCCGGGAAACATCGAGGTTCCCTTGTTCGTAGATTTTTTTATTCATCGGCCAGTTTTTGCCACGGTAGCGTCGCTGATGATCGTCATCGCCGGAGCCATCGTGATTCCGGGGTTGCCCATTGCCCAGTTCCCGCAATTGGCACCGCCGCAAGTTTCCGTCACCTCGTTCTACACCGGTGCCAACGCGCAGGCGGTGGAGTCCTCGGTCACCACTCCGCTGGAGCAGGCCATCAACGGCGTGCCCGGTATGCGCTACATCACCTCCAGCAGCGGCAACGACGGCACCAGCCAGATTACGGTGACCTTTGACCTCTCGCGCAATCTCGATGTGGCGGCGGTGGACGTGCAGAATCGCGTCTCGACCGTGAATGGCCGTCTGCCGAACGAAGTAAAGACCACTGGCATTCTGATTAAGAAGGTCAACAGCAACTTCATCTCTGCCATCGGCTTTTATTCTGAAGGTGACCGCTACAACAACGAGTTCCTCAGTAACTACCTTGATGTCTACGTGAAAGATGCCCTGAAGCGGGTGCCGGGAGTGGGCGACGTCCAAATTTTTGGCGAACGCAAGTACGCCATGCGCCTGTGGCTCGACCCGGCTCGTATGGCAGCACGGGGCCTCGCGGCTGGCGATGCCGTCCGTGCCCTTGCGGAACAGAACGTACAGATTGTGGCGGGTGCAGTTGGCCAGCCGCCCTCGCGACCGGGGCAGAATTTTGAGATCAGCGTGCGGGCGGTGGGTCGGCTGAAGGAACCTGCCGAGTTCGAAAACATTATCCTGAAAACCAGTAGCGGCGGCGCGGTCGTCCGCCTGCGCGATGTGGGCCGGGCCGAACTGGGCGCGGAAAATTACTCTTCCGCATTGCAGTTCAACGGGCACGAAGCGGTTGGCATCGGCATTCAACAACTGCCCAACGCCAACGCCATTGATGTGGATAAGCAGGTGATGGCCGCGCTGGCCAGCCTTGCGAAGCGCTTTCCGGCTGGGGTGCACTATCAGAAGTCGTTTGACACCACGACCGTGGTACGCGAGTCCATCAGTGAAGTGCTCCAGACGCTGGGTCTAGCCATTCTGTTCGTCATCATCACCATGTTCCTGTTCTTGCAGGATTGGCGCAGCACGCTGATCCCGGCGATCACCATCCCGGTGTCGTTGATTGGCACCTTCGCCTTTGTAAAGTTACTGGGCTTTTCCATCAACACCTTGACGTTGTTCGGCATCACGCTCGCCACCGGCTTGGTGGTGGACGATGCCATCGTAGTGATTGAAAACATCAAGCGCCACATTAGCGAAGAGCACCTGAACGTGCATGCTGCAGCCTCCAAGGCGATGGGTGAAGTCACCGGCGCCGTGATTGCAACGTCGCTGGTGTTGGTTTCGGTATTTGTGCCAGTTGCGTTCTTCCCCGGCACTACCGGCATTCTTTACGCTCAGTTTTCGTTGACGATCGCGTTCTCGATTCTGCTCTCTACCTTCAATTCGCTCACCTTTACTCCAGCGTTGTCGGCGATTCTGCTGCGCGGGGAGACCAAGCCAACTGGTTTTTTCGCGGTGGTCGAGAGAGGGTTGGAGGGGCTGACTAACGCCTATGTGAAGATGGCTCACGCCGCGCTGCGGCTGCGCTATGTGGTGATTGTGATCTTCGCCTTGGGATTGGTTGCGACCTACTTCGTATATAAGAGCGTGCCCACCGGTTTTGTGCCAGACGAAGATCAGGGCTATTTTATTGTGAACGTGCAGTGCCCGGAGGGCGCATCACTCGACTATACGTCGCGTGTAATGGGCAGAGTGCAAGCGGCCCTCGCCTCAGAGAAAGACATCGCGGGCGCCTTTAGCATCGGCGGGTTTGCCTTCTCAGGCGCAAGCCCCAACAAGGGCCTGGTTTTTATCAACCTCAAGGCCATTGCCGACCGGCCCGGGGCCGAACACACTGCCAACGCGATTGTAGCGCGCCTACGTAGGCCACTCGGTGGCATCACCGAAGGCACCGTCATTCCATTTCTGCCGCCCCCCATCAACGGCGTTTCCGCCTTCGGTGGCTTCCAGTTTGAAGTCCAAGATGAAGGCGGCCATTCGCTTTCTGAATTGTATGGAGCCACTCACGCGGCCATTGGCGGCGCTTATGCTCGCAAGGATTTGAGCGGTATTTTCTCCAGCTTCACGGCGAATGATCCGCAGTTTGTGGTGGAGATTGACCGCGAGCGCGCCAAGGCGCAGCAGGTGTCACTCAGCCAGATTAACGATGCCTTGCAGGTCTATATGGGATCGGTGTATGTGAACGACTTCGACTTCAACAACCGCAGCTACCGCGTGTATGTGCAGGCCGATAAGCAGTTTCGCGAAGACCCCAAAGCTTTGGGCCAATTCTATGTCCGCTCGGATGCCGGTGCCATGGTGCCGCTGGAGCAGTTAATTCGTGTGCACGAAGAGACCACTGCGCAGGTCATCAGCCACTACAATCTGTTCCGCTCGGCAGAGGTTAACGGAGCGGCGGCACCCGGTTTTAGCTCCGGCCAGTCCATTACTGCCATGGAAGAAGTAGCCCGCAAGTCGCTGCCTGCAGGCTTCACTTTCTCATGGACCGGTCTTGCGCTGGAAGAGATCAAATCTGGCGGCCAATCCACCATCTTGTTTGGATTGGGTTTGCTGCTGGTTTACCTGACGCTGGCGGCGCAATACGAAAGCTTTACCCTGCCGCTGATTATTCTGTTGGGCGTGCCTATGGCGGTGTTAGGCGCATTGGGCGCACAAGGCTTGCGCGGCGGACTCAACGACGTTTACGCCCAAATAGGACTGGTGATGCTGATTGGCCTCGCCAGCAAGAACGGCATTCTGATTGTGGAATTCGCCGAGCAGTTGCGCCGCAAAGGTTTGTCTATTCAAGAGGCTGCTGTGGAAGCTGCCCGCATCCGGCTGCGCCCGATTCTGATGACGTCTTTCGCCTTTATCCTCGGCGTGCTGCCGCTGGTCTTCGCAAAAGGCGCAGGTCAAGTCAGCCGCCACGATGTGGGCACCACGGTCTTCGGTGGCATGATCGTCTCCACTGCGCTGAACCTGTTCTTTATTCCCGTGCTCTATGTGATTATTCGCAGCATCAACCCCGGCAAGCCGCCGGTCGCGGAAGCGGCATAATCCGCCTTAACGCAACGTCAGGCGCATCTCGTTCGTCGGCTTAAAGCCTAGCGACTCATAGAGCGTGCGTCCCTGCTTGCTGGCGTGCAGGTTGATGATGGCGAGATCTTGCTGGCGGCACCAATGCAGCATCTGCTGCATCAACGCGCGCGCAATGCCCCGACGCCGGTAATCCTTTTCCACATACATATTCAGAATCCAGGCGCGGCGGCTCTGATTGTCCCACGGTGAGCCGGGCCAGCCAGCCAGCACAATGCCGCCGCCGCCAACCACGCTGCCATCGCTTTCCGCCAACCAAGCCAGATAGCTCTCAGCCACTAACGCCGTTTGAAAGTAGGCTTCACTCATCTGGCGCAGTTCGGGCCATACCTCCGGCGGGGCTGTACCCATGTCAGCAAACATCTGGATGCGATGGTGGATGAGAACTTCAAGGTCGGCAATGCCGCCTCGGCGATAAGTAATTTCTGCCATGGCTACTCCTTCAAGTCCACATGCTCAACGTGGGCAATGGCGTAGCCAAGAAAGCGCGAGCCCAGGGCTTTGAATTTTTCCGCCGAATCAGTGGCATAAAACTGAAGCAGCGGCGACGGCGCGCGCTCTGCCGCTTGGAGCGCTGCCTCCTGCTGGTGTGCGGGCGCGGGTTGGGGAGGGCAATTTGCGGACTGCGCTAAATGCGCCGCCACCGCCTTTGCGGTGGATTCGGCGGAGTCAACGATAGTGACCGACTTGGGGGTGATGCTGCGCAACAACGGCCGTAAAAGGGGATAGTGGGTGCAGCCGAGCAGCAGCACATCGGCAGCGGCAAAGGCACCCGCAAAAGCCTCGTCCAAATAGATCTGTGCCACTTGCCGTGTCACGTTGTGGTCGGTCCAGCCCTCTTCCACCAACGGCACCAACAGCGGGCAGGCTTTTTCGTGGGCGGCGCAGCCTCGCGCTTCAAGCTCGCGCCGGTAGGCGTGGCTGGCGACCGTGGCCTGCGTTGCCACCACAACCACCTGCTGCGCCGAACTGGCCGCCGCCGCCGCATCCGCTCCGGGCTCGATCACTCCTTCCACGGGAATGGGAAGCGCTGCCCGAATTTGCGGCAGCGCCAGCGCTGTCGCAGTGTTGCAGGCGATCACCAGCAAGTCGGCACCTTGCTGATGCAGAAAATGAGCCGCACCCACAGCGTACCGGGCGACGGTTTCCGCCGATTTCGAACCATAGGGCAGCCGAGCGGTGTCGCCAAAATACAGGTAGTTGGCGTGAGGAATTCGGGCGGCAAGCTCGCGCAAAACGGTAAGGCCGCCCACGCCTGAATCAAATACACCGATGGTGATGGCTGGTTTAGTCATAAGAAGAGCTGGTTGGCCTACGGAAAATGGTAAAAGCGGCGGGGGCAGACTGATCGCTTATCCCGATCGCTTATCCCGATCGCATATTCCGATCGCATATTCGGGATCGCTTATTCCCGAACCTGATCCCTGCGCCCTAATTTCTAAGCCCTAAGCGAGCCCGCCAAGAGTGTACCGCATTTCTGGCCTCAGCTTTATTGTGCCGACCGGCAAGTGCCCATGCTACAGCGGCTTACGAGGTAACGATGGCCCGACCGTGCTATCTCTGGCACGGTTGGGCCATTCTCCCACAATGGGAATCCGGGCACACTATGGATGTGCAGACCTGGGGGAGGGCTGCCCGGCGTCCTGCGGCTCGGTTGAGCCGCGGACGCCGTTAATTTTTTTGGGGCATTGGTTCTGAGAGGGGTTGCAAAAAATTTCCGCCACTGGAATTATAATATAACTATAGTAATTAAGTTAGCATAGAATAATTTTTGGAACACGATATTTTTTCCACCTGCCGCCCCGGCGCTCTCCAGCAATCTCCAAATCTCCCTCCGGCGCCCTATGCGAATGTCGCCAGCCAACGCCGCAGGTGCGCCTACTAAGGTAGGACGCTCGCCAGACGCCACCTGCCTTGGTCTCTCGCCCTCAACCCCGGCCAACGCTCGTCAACTAGTCAACTAAGTTGACTAGTCAATCAGTCAATCGGTCACCCCGTCACCCCGTCAACCACGGCAAATCATGCCCGACCACCGTCAAACACCAGCGCTGAGTTTCCTGCTGAATTTTCGCTTGACATAAGTTCGCTGCTGGCGCACACTGCATAAAGTTGTTGGTGCACTGCGTGAACGCACTGCGTAAACGCGCTGCGTAGCTGCAAGCAAGAGCGTCTGCCAACCGACCCTAGGGTGTGGTATCTCCACAAATTTG
>JANXUR010000091.1 GCA_025356095.1 Acidobacteriaceae bacterium
TTAATCGCCCGCCCCACCGGCGTGCGTACCGACGATACGATTACTACTTCGCGCATAAGAAACTCCCTGAGACGAAAAGGTCCAGAAAACAGTCAAAACCAGTAGTCGAAAAATGTCCTCATGAATTCCTGGTCGAAGGAAACCCCGGACGCGTCTCCGATCACCGCATCCACAGAGCACCAGGGACAAACTGCGGTCTTTCCATCGTCCCACCACTCCTTAATCTCTGAAGAAGGGAACTGCGAAAAACAATAGAAGCACGCGCACTTGGTGCTTCGGAGTATCTCGCTCCGATTGCGGCTGCAATGTGCATGCGCTTGCTTCATGTTGACGGTCATCGCTCCTTGCGGTGTTGCCCGGTGAACTTCACACCAGATTTGTCCTAATTCCTCAGCGGTTTACCCGTCTTCAGCGCGAACTGGATGCGCTCCTGCGTCTTGCGCTCTGTGTCGCGGTTACACCGCCACGTACTCCATCTCCGCACTTGGCATGGGGATCGCGTCTCCGTGCAAGCGCATTCCCTCAAGGTGAAACTCCGTCGCCTCACGCATAAGCTGCTTCGCTTCATCGAGCGTGGTGCCCGCAACACCGAGGCCCGGCAGATCAGGAGCAAAGGCTCCCCATCCAGAGGAAGACTTTTCGTAGATCACCAGATATTTCACCTTAGTTCCCGTTACCCGATTGCCGCCGTATCCCCAGGTGTACCAGCAGCGCCGTCTCCACTGCAGCAATGTCGGCGAGGTTGAGCGCTCCCAGCTTCCCCCGAAGCCGCTCCTTGGCTGCCACTGTGATCTGGTCAGTCATTGCCTTGCGCGGCTCTCCGTTTAGGTGGACCAACGCCTCTGCAAGAAAGACCCGCCCGATCTTGGTGGTGAGCGGAACCACGACGATGCGGTTCATGGCGGTGTTAGCGGCGTTATTGCTCACCACCACAGCGGGCCGCGTCTTCCTGATCTCGCCGCCAACGGCTGGATCAAACGCCACCCACCACACTTCGCCCCTACGCGGATGCATCGCCAATCAGCGCCTCGGACCATTCCAACGCCTCGGCCTCGCGCTCTTTGTCCGCCGCAAGCTCCCGATATTGGGCGTACAGATGCTGCGATGCCAGCTCCTCCACTGCCTCAAGCACCACAGGCTCCAACTCCTGCGGCAGCACGAACCAAGTGGGGTTTCCACGCGACTGCGGATTCCCTATGCCCGATCCTTGGCCGCCGTTCCACCGGATTCCCAGGCGAATGCTCCCCTCCCAACCGAGCCGCGCCAGCGACCAGCCGTCCTCGGCTGCCCCCGTATCGTGTAGCACCTCGACAGACCTCACCGAAGCTCTTGGGGCCACTACCAAAGCTGGATTTACGTACGCCATAACATACACCTCCACCTCTAATCGTACGTAATCCCAGTACGTAACGCAATACATACATCGAGTACGTAGATCACGTTCACAAGTCTCTCGTAACCCCCTAGTTCCTCAGCGGCTTACCCGTCTTCAGCGTGAACTGGATTCGCTCCTGCGTCTTGCGTTCGCCGCTTAGCGACTTGAACGCCTCGCGCTCCAGGTCGAGGATGTATTGCTCGCTCACCGGAGTCCCCGGCGAGACTGCGCCGCCAGTAATCGTCTCGGCGATCTTGTGCGCGATCTTCACCTCGTGGTCGCTGATATACTCCGACTGCCGCATCAGGTAGACGCCCAGCTTGAGCATGGCGAACATGTTTTCACCGGGCGCGGGCAGGTCAGCGCGCGGTTGTGGCGGCTTGTAGCCAGCGCGCACCAGTTCCAGGGCGCGCGCCTTGGCGTCGCTCAGCACCCGTTCGCGGTTCATGGTGACGCCGTCGCTGCGGCCAATAAAGCCGTAGCCGCGCGCCTCCTCTGCGGAGGTGGAAACCTTCGCCGTGGCGATAACCTCAAACGTCCGCTTCATGGCCTCGGCCAGTTCCACCGATTCGCCGCGCCCTTCCGGCCGGATGGAGCCAGCGGAGTCGAGCGCGCGCAGCAGCATCTCTTTGCAGCCGCCGCCGCCGGGCAGCAGGCCCACGCCCACTTCCACCAGCCCGGTGTAAAGCTCTGCGTGCGGCTGGCGAGCCGCACCGTGCAGCGTGATCTCGCACCCGCCGCCCAGCGACATGCCAAAGGGCGCGACCACCACCGGCTTGGGCGAAAACTTTACCGCCTGCGTCATCCCCTGGAAGCCGCGAATGGAAAGGTCAATCTCGTCCCACTCTTCCTCCTGCGCGGCCATCAGCAGCATCATCAAATTGGCGCCGACGCTGAAGTTAGGCGCGTCGTTGGTGATGACGAACGCGTCAAACTGCTCGCCGATGCCGCCCGGTTGATATCCGCGAATGGGCTTGCCGCCCGGCCCCGGCTGTCCCGGTACGCCGAGAATTCCGGGGAAGCCCAGCGCCGAGGAGATCATGCCAACGATGTCGCTGCCCAGCGAGTTCATCTTGCTGTGGAACTCGATGCAGGCAACGCCATCGCCGAGGTCAATCAGCGAGCAACCCGCGTTCCTTTTGACGACGGCACCCGGCCGCGTTTTTCTGGCCACTTCAACGCGCCAAACACCTTCAGCCACAACCTCTGGCACATACTTCCCCGAGGCCAGGTCAAAGTGCGAGCGGCCGGAAGCGGCGGCCGGATCGTCTGCATACCACGAGGTTTTTGCGCGATCGGGCGACGCAGCCAGCAACTTTTCCACGTTCGCGGCCACGGGGTGGCCTTCCTTCTTCATGCGCTCGACGGTTGCCGCGACGCCAGCGGCGTCCCACAACTGGAACGGGCCTAGCTCCCAGTTAAAGCCCATGCGCATGGCGCGGTCTATCTCTACGACGGAGTCGCTAATCTCCGGGATGCGATTGGCGGCGTAGGTCCACAGGTCGCTCAGCGCCTTCCACAGAAATTCTCCCGCCTTGTCGCCTTTTGCGCCATTGTTTGAACCAGCCCCCTCAAAACCCAGCAGGGTGCGGAGGCGCTGCGGCAGCGAGTCAATATTCTTGCCCATTTCCAGCGCCAGAAACTTCGCCTTCTGCAGGGGCCGATACTCCAAGGTCTTCCAGTCGAGGCCCATACGGACGTCAGCACCATCCGCGCCTTTGGCCTTCTTGTAGAAACCGCCCTTGGTCTTGTCGCCGAGCATTTTCCGCTCAATCATCTGCGAAAAGAAGTCGGGCAAGCGCAGTTCGCTGCGCTCATCGTTTGAGGAAAGCGCATTTTTCGTGAAGTTGCTAACCACGTGGCCCAAAATGTCGAGGCCTACCAAATCCATGGTGCGGAAGGTGGCCGATTTAGGCCAGCCGATGGCAGTGCCCGTCAGCGCATCCACTTCTTCAATGGAAAAATCAAACTCCTGCATCAGGCGTATCACGTTGAGCACGCTAAAGGTGCCGATGCGGTTGCCGATGAAGTTCGGCGTATCTTTGGCGTTGACGATGCCTTTGCCCAGCCGCCGGTCGCCAAAGTTGGAGATTAACGCAATTGCTGCCGGGTCGCTCTCTGGCGTGGGGATGATCTCCAGCAGTCGCATATAGCGCGGCGGATTGAAGAAATGGGTGCCGAACCAGTGCCGCCGGAACTCTTCCGGAAAGCCTTCAGCGATTTTGCCCACCGGCAGGCCGCTGGTGTTGGTGGTGATAATGGTGCCCGGCGTGCGCACCGCCGCCACTTTTTCCAGCAGCGCGCGCTTTAGGTCGAGATTCTCGACGACGGCTTCGATGATCCAGTCGCAATCGGCCAGCTTGCTGAGGTCGTCCTCGAAGTTGCCAATGGAGACCAGCCGTGCCAGCCCCGGCTCAAAAAACGCGGCGGGCTTGCTCTTGCGCGCACCCTCCAGGCCAGCGGCGGCAAAGCGGTTGCGGTCGGCAGGCTTGGCATTTATCGCGCCCGGATCATAGTCAGGGGGAACGATATCCAGCAGCAGGCAGCGGACGCCCGCGTTGGCCAAGTGAGCAGCAATGCGGGAACCCATCGTCCCCGCGCCTAAAACGGCAACACTTTGAATAGATCTCATAGAAATGACCAAGGAGAGTGTAGCGCAGGGGGAGGCGGGGCATCAGAACAGCTTGAAAGCGAATACAAGAATACCCGAGGACCGATTCAACGGGAGGCAAAAGAGGCGACTCATTTCTGGGCGCGAGCCACTCCTTCCGATGCGCAAGTGTCTAGTTTCACAATCCGTGGCTGTTTGGGTCCCTGAACCTGCATTCACGCTCTCACGCGCTTCATGTAGGTTGTAACTTCTCCATATATCGGACCCTGCAGGCACTCAAGGTTAACGTGCTCTACATCTTCAAAATCCCCAAATTTTGTAGTCCAGTTGCCGTTCACAAGCTGTCTCGCGGCGTGAGCCGGCTCTCCGGAAACGCAATAAAAAGCAATTTTCTCAAAACCTAACTCCATTGCTCCGTCGTTGCACAAACTATACCCAAGAGATTGAAAAGCTTCTACATAAGAATCGCGGCCGAAAGATCGGGAAGCAGATTCAGGCCATTCAAATTGAAAGAACGGATCAGGCTCCCACCTCTTGTCGTTAATACCTGCAGCCCATGCAAAACAGTTGTATTCCTCGGTTGCCGGGCTGACGCCGCCGGCGCAAAACGCTGGATCTAGCTTAGGGAAACTCTCTGCAAAGCTTTCAGTCTTGCTTAGAGTAAAGGACGGCGGCCAGTTAATCCATATGGACATATCCGTTTGCTTCTCCCCAAGACAGCCACGCACGGGTCATTTCCCTGACATTGCCTCGAATTTCCGGGGGAACCGGATTTTCCGCGCTAATGGATGCGAGCGCCCAAAACCAAAACGCAGACTTCTCATTCTGCCTCGTGATGCGGCCAAAAATCAGCGGGAGAATCTCCTTACCCATTCCGATCATTTGCTGGTATGAGGGATGCATTGCAACCTTAGCCGTGATTGAGTGGGCCTGAATTGCATTTTTCCAGTCTTCCACGAGCCGTTCAAACTTAGCATCGCGGGCTCGTGACCGAGGGTCGGGCTCCGCTGCTAGCCGGTCTATCTTTCGCTGGACAAATCTCTCATCACTAACCGCCGATCCTGCTCGTGGACGCAGGTTCAGTGATCGCCCAGTTAATCCCGGACGCGCGCGGCGCCAATCCCCTTTCGGGGCGAGTTGATAACACATCACTTCTGACATAGCCTTCATTCGAAGATCTGAAATTCCTTGCTGTCAAACATGGACTTAAGCGTGGACTCCTTCAGAATCGCGCGTTCCACAGCTTCGTTGATTCGAGTAAGCTGTTCCCGCGATACCGATACATAAAACTCATGATGTGCGAAGGTGTCGTCGTGAAATTGGATTTGCATGGTGTGCATGATCGTCATAGCCTTCGGCGGCTTCGACGCATCCTGAGAGAAAACTGGCCGGACATCCGAGATGATCCTTGCCCCACACATGTGACGTTCCACTTCGGCTCGCAACTCCTTAACTTTCGACGTTGTCAGTTGTATGTCAGTCTCGCTAATTAAAGCGCTCAAGCGCGCCTGAAACTTCTCTCGGTCAAGTCCCGCGATCAATTCCGGCGCGTCCTGTTTGAGCGCTTCCCAAGCGTCTGATGCAAACTCACTCGGTTCTACGTGAGATGCCTTCTGCACAGACTGAGAGATATCGACCGCCGTTATAATTTTCTCGATGCTGGCCCGAGATGACTCAGGGAACTGATTTTCAATTCGGGAAGCCAAGGCCTGCACAGTGTCCGCCGACCCAGCATCCCTTAGTTCGTCAAGAAAGGCTGCATAGCACTCATCGGAGAGAGCGCCAAGAGACGCGAGTCCATCTCGCAGCCTAGGGGGTACCGAAAGTGTTGACACCTCAGTCTCCATGGGCGGTGGATTTGGTTTCTAGAGATCAGACAAATTAAACCTGTTGCGTCTAAATTTGTCAACAAACGAGCTGCAGATAAGCAAATGACCAATTTGCCCCTTGGCTCGGCACAGTGCGCCTCCTTCTACCCCACCAAACTCGCCAGCCCAAACGCCGCGCCCGCAGCTAACCCGCCGATGACCATCGTCTGCACGGCGCTTTTGAGCGGGCCAGCGCCGGTGAAGCGTCCCTTGAGGAAGCCGAAGCCGAAGAGCGCCAATAGCGTCACCACCACCGACCACATCAATCCGGTGCGGGCGTTGCCC
>JANXUR010000111.1 GCA_025356095.1 Acidobacteriaceae bacterium
AGCATCGTTCTCCTCAAGTATCTGTCCCAAAAAGTCAACGGCGGCAGCGTCACGTTGTTGCTGCGCTACATTGATATCCTCTTTCAGGCTGGCAAGTTGACTTGCAGCATTCTGCCTTTGCTTTTCAACTTGACCAAGAGCTCCTTTTGCATCGTTCGCAGCCCGTGTTGCCGAGTCCCTCTCTGTGTATGCCGAGTCCCGTTGCTGAATAGCAAAATTGCTAAGCTGTGTTGTCACATCGGTCCTATCCTTGGCAAGCTGCAGTTGGTCTCTGGTAAGTTGTGCCTGTGCGTCACGTAGCTTCTGGGTCTCGCTGGTCTCCGTGGCTCGGAACGTGAGCACTGCCGCAACGATTCCCACGGCGACAGAGGAGATGGGGTTGACCAGCACCGGAAGATAGGTGCGCCACCACGACCTGAGATTCTCGTTCTCGGTAGCGAGCTTTCCCCGCAAGGCCTCCTGGGCAAGCTGTTCGGCGTGCAGCTTCGCGATCTCTTGCTTGATTCTTTGCTCGGTCAAATCGTCATTGGCCATAGACAGCAACCCCCCTACCCCTGCCTCTTCACGCTGATCCCCAACTCCTTCAACTGCTTTTCGCTCACCGGGGTCGGCGCGTCCACCATCAGGTCCACCGCGCGGGCGGTTTTGGGGAATGGGATGACTTCGCGCAGGCTCTCCGCCCCGGCCAGGATCATCACAATGCGGTCGAGGCCGAGCGCGATGCCGCCATGTGGTGGCGTGCCATACTCCAGCGCCTGCAGGAAGAAGCCGAAGCGCTCGCGTGCCTCGGCGTCGCTCATGCCCAGCGCGCGGAAGATCTGCGCCTGCACGTCTTGCCGGTGAATACGGATGGATCCCGAACCCAGTTCGGTGCCGTTCAGCACCACGTCATAAGCCTGCGCACGCACCAGCGCCAGTTCGCTGTTGGGGTCTTTCACTGCGGCTACGCCGCCCGCCAGCTTGCCCATGTCCTGTTCATGCGGAGAGGTAAACGGATGGTGTGCCGCCATCCACTGGCCATCGCTTTCGTCCCACTCGAACATGGGGAAGTCGGTAACCCACAGGAAGCGGAAATCATTCCCGGGGTCGCCGGTCCGCACAAATGCTCCGTGACGTTCGGCGTACTTTTGCGCGATGGCCAGCCGAATCAGTCCCGCCGAGGTCAGAATGCCGACCTCCTTGTGCGAGAGCCGGGCACCCATTGCAGAATTCGCGTTACGCTCCACCGGCACTTCGCCCGGCGAGGCTGCGCCGCCTACCATCACCACCAGATCGCCCTCTTCGTAACCACCCGACTTCGCCAGCTCGGCCTTGATTTTTTGTGCCGCGTCGCCAAACTTGCTCTCTATACGTTTGAAGTCTTCCAACAGGCGCGCGCCTTCCTTGGAGACAAACATCGGCTTCAGATCATCGCGCTCTTTGCGCGAAAGCTCACCCACTTTTGGGATGCGCACCGCAACCAGTGGCAGGTTGGGACTCAGATTCAACTGCGCCAAGTCCGCTGGCTCAAGGCAGCCGCGGATGTCGGTCATCGCGGGCAACCGCAGGTCGGGCTTATCAATGCCATACAGCCGCATGGCTTCGTCGTAGCCCATGCGCGCGAACGGCGTAGCAATGGTATGGCCCGCCGCATTAAACGCAGCCGTCAAAAAGCCTTCCACCACAGCCCACACAGCTTCGGCTTTAGGAAACGACATCTCCAAATCAATCTGCGTGAACTCCGGCTGCCGGTCGGCACGCAAATCTTCATCCCGAAAACACCGCACAATCTGGAAGTAGCGGTCGAAACCGGAGATCATCAGAATCTGCTTGAAGAGCTGCGGCGACTGCGGCAGCGCATAAAACGCGCCCGGCTGCACCCGGCTCGGCACCAGATAATCGCGCGCGCCTTCCGGCGTGGAGCGCGTCATAAATGGGGTTTCAATCTCGTAAAAACCTTCACCAGCCATATAGTTGCGAATCGCCAGCGCTACCTCATGCCGCAGCTTGATGTTGGCCTGCATCTGCTCCCGCCGCAGGTCAAGATAGCGATATGTGAGCCGCGTTTCTTCGTTGGTCAGCGAGGTGTCGCTGGGCTGCACCGGCAGCGTCTTGCAGTCGTTCAGCAGCAGCAGCACATCGGCGGCCACTTCCACTTCGCCGGTTGGAATGCTGGGATTGATCGTCTCCGCGCTGCGGCCCGTCACCACGCCCGTCACCGCAATCACAAACTCATTGCGCAGCAGCTCGGCTTTGGCATGTGCTGCCGGATTCTTTTCTTTGTTGAATACGATCTGCGTAATGCCCGAGCGGTCGCGCAGATGGATGAAGATCAAACTGCCAAGGTCGCGCCGCCGATGCACCCATCCCATCAGTATGGCCTGCTGGCCGGTATCGCCCGTGCGTAGCTCGCCGCACATGTGGGTTCGCTTCAAATCACCAAGAAAATCAAGCACTGGAATCGCCTTTCTTGCGGTACGGAAATCCAAGCCGGGCACCGCTCCGCCTGTAAAAACTGCCGGTCAAGAGTTATTTCTCTATGATAACGGAGGCCGGGTACAGTCCCGGTGACGGCTAGCCGATTGGGCCGCGCCTTGCGATGTGTCACATTGGCGTGACACAATCAAAGTCATGGCTACCGCGAGCACCAATATGCGCCAACTGCGAGACAGCAAACGCCTCAAGTCACTGATTCGGGCTGGCAAAACGATTGAGGTTCTGGATCGCAATCAGGTCATCGCAGACATCGTTCCGCGCAAGCCCAAAGCCGCCTCGAGCGAAAGGCCTGACTTTGCCGCACAAGCCAAGGCGATTCTGCACGGACGCAAAGTCAGCGGAAGCGCGCTGCTTCTGGAAGATCGTGGGCGATACTAGTGTCAGACGACGTGATCTATCCGGATTCGAGCGTGGTTGTCTCGCTGTACCTGAATGATGCGCATCACGAGCAGGTAGTCCGCCGCGCGTCGAAGGTTCGTCGTATGCGGCTCACGCCGCTTCATCGTGCTGAGTGGACGCATGCCGTCGCACAACATGTTTACAGGCGTGAGTTCTCCGCTGCGGAAGCGCGGCAGTTTCACGCCACATTCGAGCAGAATCGCGCCACCGAGTTTTGGTGGCACACGTTATTCCCTGAAGGTGCACTTGAGCGGTCAGAACGGCTGGCGCAGAAATGGGTGCCAACCTTGGGTGGCCGCACACTCGACACTTTGCACGTTGCCAGCGCCCTGGAACTGGGCTGCAAGCGGTTTTGGACGCTCGACACGCGGCAAGCGAAGCTGGCCAAGGCGGCGGGGCTGGCGCTGTTCTAGCCTGCTCGCCGTCCGGCCGCGCGGCGGCGGCGCTTCTCCCCCCAAGCGCCGCCTTGGCTGCGGCTTCCACTTCATCCTTCCAGCGGTAAAACAGGTTGGGAGCGATCTCAAACTTGCGGCAGGTCTCGGCGATGTTCCCGCTCTTCAAACCTTCCAACACGATCTGCCACTTCTCTTCGGGTGTTCTCTGTACGCGTGCTT
>JANXUR010000030.1 GCA_025356095.1 Acidobacteriaceae bacterium
CAAGGCAATGACTGACCAGATCACAGTGGCAGCCAAGGAGCGGCTTCGGGGGAAGCTGGGAGCGCTCAACCTCGCCGACATTGCTGCAGTGGAGACGGCACTGCTGGTACACCTGGGGATACGTCGGTAGGTGGTAATTTCGATTCCCGTCGGCCGTGTAGTGACCTACAGATACTTCTCAGTCGAGGAAAATTAGGAGTAGGCAAATGGCGTTCTCGATTACCTTCAACACACTTCTTGAAAATGCAGGAATCCAGCTCTCTGATGTACTACTCCTGCGCCACTCGGATCCAAGCTCGTCAAAGGGCCGTACGCCCTTTGACTTATGGCGGCACCGTAAGGATGATTTTGAGGTTTACCAATCGAGACAGCGCATCAAGTTTAGGAAGAGTTTTGCGCGGCCGTACTGGGCATCCTTCGTCGTCACGCCTAGGCAAGAGACGCTCTTCGTTGGGCTGTACACCGCCAAATTCTGCCGCCCAATCAATGAAGATGTGAAAAGCCTGCACAGCGACGTCGTAGACATTGCCGGGACGCATGATGAGTACCAAACAGCGCTCTCTGACCAGCTGAGTGAATACTCCTCAAAGCTCGTGATTGATTGGGGGGGTGGAAAGAAAAGTTGGCGCCAAAGGGCTGATAACAAGAAACCCAAGCAGATAACGGAATTGCGCATTTGCTATGAAGAGGAACGTTTCCCGGGCTTCATAGATTTTCGAATGGCCCTCTCCCAACTCGCAGGGATTCCCAACAGCTGGGCACAGCCACTCAGATCAACACATGGCATCTATGTGCTCACCTGTCCGAAGACGAAAGAGCTTTACGTTGGCAAAGCCAGCGGCGGAGAAGGGTTCCTCGGGCGTTGGGAGTCTTATATAACGTCAGGTCATGGCGGCAACGTAGCCCTTAAGGGGCGCCCAGCAAGCGACTATCAAGTGGCGATTCTTGAGGTGGCCGGGAGCGCCGCGTCAGAATCTGACCTGAGTAAGATGGAGAACCGTTGGAAACACAAACTTCAGAGCCGCGAGATAGGACTGAATCGAAACTAGCTTTCTCCAAATCTCTGTGTCTCCGTGGTAGATTTAGTTTGTTTCAAGTGAGGTTTTATACGCGAAGTAGTAATCGTATCTTCAGTGCGCACGCCGGTGGGGCGGCGCTAATCAGTGACGTGGCAAACGAAGACAATACAGATTCCTCGCTAAGCTCGGAATGACAAGCATAAAGCAAGGTACGAAGTAGTTGTTCATCTCAGTGTTGTCTCTGTGAACCTCAGTGTCTCAGTGCCTCTGTGGTAGATGTCGCTTTTGCATTTAGGAAGTGGGGACTTATGCGCGAAGTAGTAATCGTATCGTCGGTACGCACGCCGGTGGGGCGGGCGATTAAGGGCACGCTGCGGGCGACGCGGCCGGATGATCTGGCGGCCATCGCCATTACAGGCGCGCTGGCGCGGGTGCCGTCGCTTGACCCCAACTTAGTGGACGACGTGGTACTGGGCTGCGCCATGCCAGAGGCCGAGCAGGGCATGAACGTGGCGCGCATTGCGGCGCTGCGGGCGGGCCTGCCCATCGCCTCGTCGGCAGTCACCATCAATCGCTTCTGCGCCTCGGGGCTAGAGGCGATCGCCATGGCCGCCGAGCGCATTATGAGCGGGCGCGCCGAGGTGGTGGTGGCGGGCGGCGCCGAGAGCATGAGCATGGTGCCCATGGGCGGCAACAAGGTCTCGCCCAATCCGTGGCTGGTGGAGCATTGGCCGGGCAGTTACCTTTCCATGGGACTTACTGCCGAGCGACTGGCGACTAAGTACAACATCACGCGCCAAATGGCGGATGAATTTAGTTACAACAGCCACCAGAAGGCACTCGCCGCCATTGCCTCAGGTAAGTTCGCCGACGAATGCGTGCCGGTGCCAGTAACTTACAGCGTGCCAAACGGAAGTAAGCCGAAGCAGCAGCAAATTATGTTTACTAAGGATGAAGGCCCGCGCGCCGACACTACCCTGGAGGCACTGGCCGGGCTGCGTCCTGCCTTTCATGCCAAGGGTACAGTCACAGCGGGCAACTCGTCGCAGATGTCTGACGGCGCAGCGGCAAGCGTGCTGATGACCGCAGAGCGTGCACAGGAACTGGGCTTACAGCCATTGGCTCGCTACGTGGCGTACGCCACTGCTGGCTGCGAACCGGAGGAGATGGGCATCGGCCCGGTACTCGCCATCCCCAAGGCGCTGAAGCTGGCCGGACTTACCTTGAACGATATTGAAGTATTTGAACTCAACGAAGCGTTCGCGGCGCAGGCCCTCAGCGTGATTCAGCAAGCCGGGCTCGACCCGACGCGGGTCAACGTAAACGGCGGCGGCGTAGCCCTTGGGCATCCGCTGGGCTGCACGGGGGCCAAGCTGACGGCGACGGTAATCCGCGAACTTCAGCGCCGCAACGCCCGCTATGGCATGGTGACGATGTGCGTAGGTGGAGGCATGGGCGCAGCGGGTATATTCGAAAGGCTTTAACCACAGGGGGCGCAGAGGCGCACCGAGGAACAGCGAGAAGTGCTATGCAGGCTTTGACCGAACGAGAGCGTTTCCTTCCGCTAAGCGGACGCGGTTCGTAGTATGAAGCTGACCACCAATGATTTGACCGGTACAATCATCGGCGCTGCGATGAAGGTTCATTCCGCGCTGGGGCCGGGACTGCTGGAAAGCGCTTATGAATGTTGCCTGGTACATGAACTGCGCAAGAGCGGGTTCAAGGTCGAAACCCAAGTGAGCATGCCGATTGTCTATGATGGTGTGAGATTGGATGCTGGTTACCGGATCGATCTGATGGTCGAGGACGCGGTCATCGTCGACTTGAAGTGCGTGGATGCATTCACGCCGGTGCATGAGGCGCAACTGCTTTCCTACTTGAAGTTAAGCGGCAAGCGGGTTGGGCTGCTCATCAATTTTCACGTGCGGCATTAACGTAACGGAGTCAAGAGGATGATTGAGGGACAGACGCGGGAGTCAGAAATTGACCGGGATTTAGACTAGCTACAGCTTTCCTCTGTGTCACTCTGCGTCCTCTGTGGTTTAAGATTTAGTTTTTTCGAGGTGAACTATGGCGGCTGCAACTACACCTTCCCAGAAGATTGCCGGCGGGAGCTTCCTGCTGGAGACGCGTCAACCTTGCGAGGTCTTCACTCCCGAGGACTTCAACGAACAGCATCAGATGATTCTGCAGACGGCAGACGAGTTCGCGGCGCAAGAGATTCTGCCGAATGCCGACAAGATCGAGCACAAAGATTTTTCTGTTTCCCGCGAGCTGATTCGCAAAGCTGCCGAACTCGGACTCTCGTCGGTTGACATTCCTGAGGCTTATGGCGGCATGGAAATGGATAAAGTCACCTCATGCATTGTGGCGGACCGCGTCGCGGTGTATGCGGGCTTTGCCACATCGTGGGGCGCGCATACCGGAATCGGCACATTGCCGCTGGTCTTTTTTGGCACCGAGGCGCAGAAGCAGCAGTATCTGCCGCGCATTGCCAATGGCGAACTTACAACTGCTTACGCACTGTCCGAATCATCTTCCGGCTCCGACGCCATGAACTGCCGCGCACGGGCGGAACTTTCTGCCGATGGCAGGCACTGGATACTGAACGGCGAAAAGATGTGGATTACAAACGGTGGCTTTGCTGACTTATTCACCGTCTTTGCCAAGGTAGACGGCGAACAATTCAGCGCCTTTCTAGTCGAGCGCAGCTTCCCCGGTTTTAGCACCGGCGCAGAAGAACACAAACTCGGCATCCGCGGATCTTCTACTACCCCAGTGATATTGAACGACTGCAAGGTACCGAAAGAGAACTTACTCGGTGAGATAGGCAAAGGTCATGTGATTGCCTTCAATATTCTGAATATTGGTCGCTATAAGCTGGGCGCGGCCTGTGTCGGCGGTGCCCGCATTGCTACCAAGCAGGCCATTGAGTATGCCAAGCAGCGCAAGGCTTTCGGCAAACCTATCTCTGACTTTGGCTTGATTCGCGAAAAACTGGCGAACATGGCCATCGGCATCTATGCGGGTGAGTCTATTGTATACCGCACTGTGGGCATGCTGGATGCTGCATTGAGTAACATTGACAAGTCGGCGCCGGATGCAGCCAGACAGATATGCAAAGGTATAGAAGAGTATGCAGTCGAGTGCTCGATTTTGAAAGTATGGGGCTCGGAGATGATTGACTATGTGGCCGATGAGATGGTGCAGATCTTCGGCGGATACGGATTTGTAGAAGAGTATCCGGCAGAGCGCGCCTATCGCGATGCCCGCATCAACCGCATCTTTGAAGGTACCAATGAAATTAATCGGCTGATTATAACCGGCTTTCTGCTGAAGCGCGCCATGTCCGGCCAACTGCCCTTGTTACCGGCCATCAAAAAGCTGATGGATGAAGTGATGGCGGGTCCTAGCTTCGGCGACGCCGACGAGAGCGCCTTTGCGGCGGAACGCAGCATGGTAACCGCGGCCAAGAAGTTGACTCTTTTTGCAGCGGGCTCAGCTTCGCAAAAGTATATGCAGGCCATGCCTGACCAGCAAGAACTTATGGGTGCGATCGCTGATATGGTGATCGAATCGTATGCCATGGAAAGCTGCTTGCTGCGGGCAGAAAAGCTCGCCGCCAGCAAGACAGATGCCGCCGCGAAACTTCCTGTCGCCATGACGCAGGTCTATCTTGCTGAGGCGATGGAGAAGGTAGAGTCGCGGGCAAGGAAAGTAATTGCCGCGGTAGCCGAGGGCGACATGATGCGCACACAGATGGCCATCCTGCGCCGCCTGGGCAAGCACGAGCCAATTGACACCATCCCCCTGCGCCAGATGATCGCGCAGAGGGTGATTGAAGTGGGTAAGTACGGGGTGTAGGGGGCGATTGGCGAACGTTACTTGGGGCTCCTCGACTGGGCATGGATCGTCGATAGAAGCCCCAGATTCTCGCCATTAGCTACTTAGGCTACGACTGGAGGCTCACAGAAACAGTCCAAAACCTTCCGGCACGCGCGCGCCATCTCCCGAACATCCGCCTGGTTTGGATTTGGATGGCTCTCCATGTTGCGCAACTGACTGACCGTCTTTAGCGTTTTGAGCACATCCGCGTACGCCTCTTTGAAGCGTGGCGCTGACCGTTCTAGGTACCGCGCGAACTCCAGATCGGTCTTCTCGTTAGAGACTTGAGTGTCCTTGAAGGCCGCTAACATATCCCCTAGGGTGAACACCTCATCTTTTTGCGTGAGGAACTTGATGTTCTTATACCAGTCCTTAGTCGCTTGCTCGAATAATTCCCTGCTCTTCTTCAGTTCTTCGCGAAACCTGCAGAACACTCGTGACTTCAATTCGTACTCGACGACCCAAGCGTATTCCCGAACTACGCTTGCTTCTAAACTCCTCTCAAATTCTTTCGTCTGCA
>JANXUR010000012.1 GCA_025356095.1 Acidobacteriaceae bacterium
GTCAATAATTTGCTGATCGAACAGGAACATGTCGCGGAAGTCGCGCGCGGGCAGGTCATGCGCCCGCTGCAGGTGCTGGAGGAAGTGGGTCGGCGTGACGCCCACGCTGCGGTAGGCTCCGAGAAACGCCCGCTGAAAGCGTTGTTCCACCTGACGACGTAGCCACGAGCGTGCCGCGAGATCGCCCATGGCTTGATTGTCTCACTCGCCGACAACTTCTGCCGAGCCACAGAAACGTTGTACTAAGTAGAGCAGGGCCTGCTTCAGGCTGGCCTCGTAGGCCGCCACTTCGCCCTGGCGGGCCAGCTCGCAGCACTCGGCGGCGGGGCGGCCCAGCGCCTCCAGCACTTCGGCGCGCAGCCCACAGATGCGGGCAAGTTGGTCACCGTGGGGGCCGGGGTTGGCCTGCCAGAATGGCAATAAAATTGCCACGGCCTCGGCCGTTCCGGCCTCCCCCTCCTCCAGACGCTGCGTGGCACTGTATAGCAACCCCAGATTGTTCAGCGTCATCGCCACGTCCGGCAGGTACGCGGATCGGTTCCCCCGCGCCAGCTCTCGCCTTATCTCCAGCGCCTCTCCGTACGCCCTCTCCCCCTCCCCCAGACGCTGCGTGTCGCTGTATAGCACCCCCAGATTGTTCAGCAGGCGGGCGCGGTCTTCCGGCTTGGCGGTCTGCTCCAGGACGGTCTGGTAGGCGGCGATGGCCTCTTCATGCTGGTTCTGCTTTTGCGCCGCGTAGGCGAGACTCTCAGTAAACTGCAGGTCACTAGGCCGCAGCCGCCGCGCTTCGCGGTAGGCTTGCAGCGCCTGCGGCCAGTCGAACTGGAACTCGTAGCCGCGACCGAGCTCGAAGTAGTCGCGAGGGAGCTTGCCGGCTTCCTGTTGCCGCTGGTCAATCTGCTTGCGCTTTAGTTCGGCGAACCGGGCAAAGTCGCCCGCGCCGAAGGCTTGGTGAATCTCCGCAGCGCCCGCCTCGCCCGCCGCCTTCGCCGCCTCCAGATCCACCTTGAGCCGCGCTACCTCTTCCAGAGCCCGGTCCAGGTCGGCCTTATCCGCCTTCTGACCTTGAGCAGCCGCGTTCGCTCTGAGCAGCGTGAGAATCTCTTCGGTGTTGTCGAGGGTCTTCTTGCCCTGCGACTCAATCCGCTGTAGCGCGGCGGAGGTCTCGCTTTTCCACGCCCGTGCCCACTTATCGCTGACGATCAGGGCCTCGAACACTTCACGGAAGCGCCCCGGCACCTCTGCCACCAACGTCGCCATGAGGTTATCGGGAATCGTGCGCAGGTCGAGCCGCAGTGACTGGCTCTTCGTCTGCATCGCCGCACCCTGCGCGTCCAACTGCTCCAGCACGATCCGCAGAATGGACTCGTCGGAGTCCACCTGCGCGCGGAGATTAGCGTCGAGTTGCGTTGAGGCGCTCTTGAGCGCGAGGTCCCAGTGCCCGAACCAGTCATCCCAGGTGGTGAACTTGATTGCTTCGTGGGTCAAGCTCAGAGTTGTGAGCAGCGCTTCGCGGTAGAGCGCTTCGAGGCTCCCCGGCTCACGCTGCAGAGCGTCGAGAAGGCCCTCGGCGGAGAGGTCGACAGCCTTCACGACGCTGCTTTCGAGCAACTTGCCTGCGGCTTCGCCCGCCCAACTGCCGACGAGCAGGCCTAGGTGGCCGCCAAGCGCACAGCCCACCACAGAGCCCGCCAAACGTATTCCTTGTCTCGCTGCTAGGCCGGTAAGCTGCACGCTGGTCTCCGTTGCTATATGAATGTTTACCGCGCGTTGTTGCCCGTTACTGCCAGTTACCGCCCCATAAGGAAGGGTTGCAGCATAGCACACAGATAGCACACCGGACGAGTGGCGGCAACTTGGCGGCAACTTGGCGGCAACGTGGCGGCAACTTGGCGGCAACTTGGCGGCAACGTGGCGCGAACCGGGCACCCCTACTGTGCTAGCATCAAGAGATATAATGGCATCCGGAAAATTGCAAATCATCCCTCTTGGGGGCCTCGGCGAGTTCGGCATGAACTGCATGGCCTTCCGCTGGGCCGACGACATCCTTGTGGTGGACGCCGGTCTGATGTTCCCCGAAGCAGAACTGCTGGGCGTGGATATTGTCGTCCCTGACATTACTTACCTGTTACAGAACCGGGAAAAGGTACGCGGCATCATTTTGACCCACGGGCACGAGGATCATATCGGCGGGTTGCCGTGGATTCTGAGTGAGCTGAACGTGCCGGTGTATGCCACCGAGTTCACGCTGGCCTACGTGGAGGAAAAACTCGACGAGCACGGCTTGCTGGAGGATGCCGAACTGAATGAGATGGTAGCGGGCGAGCGGTTCCAATTGGGGCCGTTTACGATCCACCCGCTGGCGGTGACGCATAGTCTGGTGGATTGTGTGGCGCTGGCGATTCACACCCCGATCGGGGTGGTGATCCACACAGGCGACTTCAAGGTAGACCCGACACCGACAGACAACAAGCTATTCGATCTGCACGGTTTTGCTGAGTATGGCAAGAATGGGGTGCTGGCGCTGCTGCAGGATTCCACGAATGTGGAGCGGCGCGGCTACACGCCAAGCGAGCGAGCGGTTCGCGGCAAGTTTGAAGAAGTGTTCGCGCAGGCGGAGCGGCGGCTGTTTATTTCATGCTTCTCGTCTTCGATCCATCGCATCAAGCTGGCGACGGAGCTGGCGGCAGAGTACGGGCGGAAGGTTTGCATCATTGGCCGCTCGATGAATACGTCCACCGATATCGCGCAGGATCTGGACTACATCAATCTGCCGGATTCGGCGACGATTCATCCGGGCGAGTTGAAAAACTATCCTGCGGATCGGGTGTGTGTAATGATCAGCGGGACGCAGGGCGAGCCTATGTCGGGTTTGTCGCGAGCGGCGGTGGATAACCACCGGCACGCGAAGATTGAAAAAGGCGATACCGTTGTACTTTCATCGCGCATTATTCCGGGCAATGAAAAGGCGATCTACCGCATGGTAGATCACTTATTCCGTCGGGAAGCGCATGTGATTTATGACGATGGCTCGTCGCCGCCGATTCACGTAAGCGGCCATGCCAGTCAAGAAGAATTGCGGCTGATTATTAACTTAGTCAAGCCGAAGTACTTTATCCCCGTGCATGGCGAGTACCGGCAGTTGAAGCTGCACGCGGAACTGGCGGCTTCCATGACCGGGTCGGTGGGAAAAGTATTGCTGATTGAAAGCGGCGACGTGCTGGAGATTGATGAACACGGGGCACGCAAGGGCGGCACGGTACCAGTAGGCCGCATCTGCATTGACTCCGGTTCGCGCACGGATGTGGTGGAAGATATCATCATCCGCGACCGCCGCCACATCAGCGAAGACGGCATCGTGTTGCCCATCGTGGCAATCAACAAACATACGGGCGAGATTGAAGCTACCCCGGAGATTGTGACGAGGGGCTTTGCCGCGGGCGAGGACAACTTTTCGGCGGGTGCCAAGAAGGTGGTGGCGCAGACGCTGGACCAGTCGAGCGACGAAGAAAAGCGGGATTATGGGGTCATCAAAGAAAAAATCCGCCAGGATTTGAAGCGCTATATCAGCAAACAGACGGCGAGAAGGCCGTTGATTATGCCCGTGATTCTGGAGATTTGATCGCGTCCACATGTTTCAACGGCGGCGGCCCTCGGGCCGCCGTTTTACCGAAGCGGCAGGGCGAAGTTGCACATGTTGCACAATTCGATTGGCCGAATCGCGCGACGAGCGCAGGCACTGCAAGCTCACCCTGCAGGGTGGCAATATCTACAAGAACACACTGCAGTAACAACCTGACGGATGAACCATTGCTCGCAAGCTACCTTACGAACGGCATCAGGCCCGCCTTGGGAAGAAGGTAAGCCGCAAACCGTTCGGGCTCTTACCCCGGCAAGCTCGCGCGCAGCTCTTCAACAATATCCTTGGCCGCTGCCTGCGCTTCCGCCTCATGGTCGCGTGGAAACGAGATCGCACCCACCCGCGCGTGGCCACCGCCTCCATAGCGCTCGCAGATGCGGGCCAGGTTCACCAGCTTGTCCACCGGGGTGGTCGTCCAAGGATTCGACCCAACTGACACTTTGACCCGGAAGCTGCTCTTGCTTAGACCGACGTTATAGGTGGACTGTGGGCAGAGATAGTATGGGATGAACTTGTTGTATCCCTCCAGCGGCTGGTCAGAAACATCGAAATAGACGGTACCCTGCTGAAACTCAATGCGGCTGCGCAGCAGCTCGATCGAGAGCTGGTGCCGTTCCAGCAGCGCGGGCAGCAGTTCGGCGACGAAGGGCTCGGCAAGCGTGTCTGCCAGCGGCTGCCGCGCCAAAAACGGAATCAGCCGCGCGGTAAATCCCTGCTCTTGCGCTGCCTCAATCACCATCGTCAGTTTCATGGCGGGTGCGGCCATTTCCACTGCGCTCTGGGCGTCGGTATAGAGCGCGCCGTCAATAATATCTGCCCAGTGGATCAATTCGCTGACCGGCGCCGTATCAAAGCCAAACTTCTCGCGCGCTATCTTCGCCAGAAAGCTGCAACAAGAACGGAAGTCCGGATCATAGAACTTGCGGCCGCTGCGGTCGGCGTGGAACTGAGCAGCATCGGCAGGGGTCAAAAAGGCGCTCTCATGGTGGTCAAACCACCAGGTGATGCGCGGCGAGGACGAGTACTTAAAGTCCACAATGGCATTTTCATCGCCATCGAACTGGGCCGGGTCAAATAGCTCTCCGGCACGGTGCAAAAGGCCGGTAAAGCCAAAGCTGGCATCCTGCTGCACACACTCTTTATAAAAGCGGGCAAAGAGCGCGGCGGAGCAGGCCCCGTCGAAACACTTGTCGTGATATAGAACGCGAACCTTCACAGGACTCCCAGTCGGCGTAGGCCGAATAGCAATTGTAACCTTGCAACCAAAAGCTAATAGGATTGCTAGTGGGGGGGGACTCTGTCAAGCCCATATCGGGCAGGGCGACCTTCGGCTGTGGAAAAGTTGCGCCAAGCCTTTCCCTTCGGCTTTCCTGTCCGCTTTCCCGTATTGGTGACGGGGTATAAATATTGGTTTGACATCTGGCTTTGATGGGGGCAATCTGGCAGTATTGCAGTATCAGTGAACGCATGGCACCGGGGACAACAGCCTTTTGGTGCGGCCAAGCGGCTCTAAATCAACGTAGGATGGTAACTGGAGTCTTTCCATTGCAGCCAGAGCGCATTCTCGTAGTGGACGACGAAGAGGCGATTCGAGATGTGGTCTGCTCGATGCTGGCACCTGCCTACCAGTGTGCCGCCGCGTCTTCTGGTGAAGAGGCGCTGAAGCAACTGAAAGAGGGCGACTTTGCCATCATGCTTTCGGATTTAATGATGGCTGGGATGCATGGCCTGACACTGCTGGAACATACCCGCAAACAGTATCCTGATCTGCCCGTCATCGTGGTTACGGCCGTGGCCGAACTTTCGGTGGCCATGAATGCCATCCGCAACGGTGCCTATGACTACCTGCCAAAGCCCTTTGAGCGCGAACAGTTAATGACTGCGGTGCGGCGGGCGCTCGAGCATCGCCGCCTGTTGCTGGAAAACCGCGCGTATCAAGATGATCTGGAGGCGCTAGTCGCCGCCCGAACCGACCAACTCCGCCAAGCCATGGAGCGGCTGGAGCGCTCCTACGACATCACTCTAGAGGCACTCGGCGACGCACTTGACTTGAAGGATGCGGAGACCGAGGGCCACTCCAAGCGCGTCACTGCCTTTACCATCGCCATTGCCCGCGCCATGGATCTGCCAGCGGCTGAGATTCGCATGATTGCACGCGGAGCCTTTTTGCACGATATTGGCAAGATGGCCATTCCGGATGAAATTTTGCGCAAACCCGGCCAGCTTACTGACCGCGAAGCTGAGATTATGCGCGAGCACTGCTACCGCGGTTATCAGATGTTGCGCAAGATTCCCTTTCTGCAACAGGCTGCCGACATCGTCTATTCGCATCAGGAGAAGTGGGATGGTACCGGCTACCCACGCGGCCTGAAGAGCACCGACATCCCCGTTGGGGCCCGCATTTTTTCTGTGGCTGACACTCTCGATGCCATCACCTCAGATCGCCCCTACCGCAAGGCCAAACCGATGGAAGCTGCACAACTGGAGATTCAGCGCTGGTCTGGCCGCCAGTTTGATCCCGGCGTGGTCCGCGTTTTCGTCACCATCCCCACTCGCCTTTGGGTGGATCTACGCAAGCAAATTAACCATGGTATTGACAGCCATTCCGACCACTAGGCGGCAACCGTAGGCAGCCTTTCCCTTCCCCAAGCCATCCAAGTAAGCAGTGTGCAATTCACGTTTCCCGAGGACTGTCCGATGACTGCCCCCACCAATGGCACGATGCAATCCAAGACGCAAACCAAGACGTTCGCTGCATCCAGAGTGCTCTGGCTGCTTCCCGCCGCGATTCTGCTAAGCTCGCTCGCTCTGCAGGCACAATCCGACGGCACAAATTTGCAGAACCCCTCGGTGCAAAATTCATCGGCGCAGAAGCCCGGCACGCCAAGCGCACCCGCACCAGTTCCGGCTCCCCAAGGGGTGCCGCCGCTAGAGACGCGTCCTGCGGGCGGCAGTGGCCCCTACGCCACCGCGCCGCAGCAGGCAACAGCGCTGCCGCCCTCTCCCTATGCAGTTCCCGAGGGCACCACCTTTCTGATTCGCCTCGACGACAAGCTCGATACCAATAAGCTGCAACCCGGCAAGCGCTTTAAGGCCAAGTTGGAAGAGGACCTGCAAGCGCCGAATGGCAAGTACATTCCGCGCGGCAAAAAGGTGTACGGCCACGTCAGTTCGGTGGAGCGCGGGCTGCACACCCGTATGTTACTTAGCTTCGATGAAATTGAAACCGAACACGGCAAGATGTCGCTGATTGCCACCGTCACCGGCGTACCCGGCGAGCATGGTATTCAGTCGCCCGACGCTGAGGGAAGGATCCAGAAAAAGGGTGTGGATCCGCGGCATGAGATGGAAGACATCGCCGTGGGCGCCGCGATTGGCGCGCTCGGCGGAGCAGCCGTAGGCGGCGGCAAGGGTGCAGGCATCGGGGTAGGCACTGGCGCAGCACTCGGCGCGGCAGCAGGCTTGTTCGCTGACCGTGACCTGCGTCTGGAAAAGGGCACCGCCCTCGAAGTCCGGCTCGACCGCGATTTGGAGATACCTTCGCGGTAACTTTTTCATCACCTTCGCATCCAATAGGTGCGGTAGAACAGGGCGGGACGGGCTGAGGGGCCTGCTCCCGCCTTTGTTATTGGTGGCGGATATTGAATCGCGGGATCGTGCCATTGCGCTAGACATCGGTCAGGGACTAGCATCGAAGCGAAACAGGAGACTGCCGCCGTGTTTAATGGCTTTGCGCGACTTAGAGACACATTCGACGATCTAAGCGACCGCTGGGAACGCCGGAACGACAGGCCCGAACCTTGCCCCAAGTGCGGCGACTCGTCGCAGGTGCGAGTCATTGCCTACGGCCTGATTCGCAACCCGCGCAAAGGGACGGTGATGGGTGGCTGCTGCATCAGCGAAGCCTCGCCCAAGTGGCGCTGCCTGCGCTGCAAAAGCGAGTTCGGGCTTTCATAAGCTACCATCGTGGCTGCGTGGTGTCTAAGTAAAGAGCATGATCCGTGCAGTTATTTGTGCGATGCATCATCGGCGAAGTTATGCCCCTAAGGAGAGACTTACACCCATGTTCAACCACACACTCTACAAGATTCTTGCCGTCACGATTCTCTCTGTGGTAAGCCTTTCACTCACCGCGCAGGAACGCCCCGCCCTGACCGCGCAGAACAATACCATCTACGTTGGTGCGGACGGTAAATATGAGGCCGCACCGGACACGGTGCAGATTCAGTTCAATATCTCCGCGCAAGAAGCGAATTCGAAGGATGCTTATGAGCGTGCCGGCAAGAACGCGCAGCAGATTCGCGACATCCTCAAGAGCAATAGCGTGGATTCCAAGGAGGCGCAGATTGGCTTTTTCCAGATGACTCCGGTTTATGACTACTCGAAGGCCAAGCGCAAGCTGCAGGGCTATCGCGTCAACGCCAACGTCACGCTCAAGCTGCGCGACTTCGCCAAGCTCGCCCCCATCTTGCAGCAACTCTCCGATGGCGATATTACCGACAGCCAGAACGTGAATTACACGCTGGAAAATATTGATGCGGCCAAGCAGAAGGCGATTGAAGATGCCTATGTTCGCGCCCGCGCGTCGGCGGAAACGGTAGCTAAGGCAGGTGGCCGCCCGCTGGGCGAGTTACTCTATGCTTCGGTGGATACGTTTGAACAGGTACGCGTACTGCATATGATAGAGGAATTTAGCGCATCAAATGCGATGGTAGCAAAGGCCAACCCGGCACCCACCGAAGAGTTTACGCCGCAGACTATTACTGTGACCGCGCATGTGAATGCGCTGTTCGGCTTGAAATAAAAGCAACATCCATTTTTGCGAGTGTGATGCCGATGCACCGGTGAGCTTTCTGGACGTTTCTCAACGTTTCTTCACGAAAGCTCACGCCGCTGACCCCGAGCCGTGGCAACCGCCCCGGTGGCCGTTGCCGCTTAGTTCGCTGCTTACTTCGCTGCCCGCGGCAGCATATCGCCATCCAGCGGCACGTCGCGCTGAATCACCATCTCCACCGAGGTGCCCGTCGGCAGGTGAATCTGCTTGTCTCGGGTTAGTATGCCAATCACTGTGCCGACCGCTGCACCAGCCAATCCGCCTTCCAACGCGCCCCTGCCTCCACCAGTGACTGCGCCAATAATGGCCCCCGTACCCGCCGTGCTGGCGACGGTACCAATGGAGTCGGTGCCGATTGGTCCCTTGCCTTGAATCTTGCCTTCGTCGCCCTTCATGTGCGCGTCGGTTCCGGGAACATTTTGCACTGCACCGGGCAGCATCACCGTATAGCCACTAGGAAAGATCAGCGAAGTGAAGTGCATCATGATCTCAGCCCGGCCGCTGATGGTGCCTGCCTTTTTCACGCTGGCAATGGTGCCCTGCACGTAGGTTCCCGCAGGAATCAGAATGCGGTTATTGGCCGCCACAGGGAACGTGGTCTCTGCATAAACTCCGTCACCCACACGGGCATTCTTGGTATCAATGGCTTGCTTCAGAACCAGCGGCACCTTGGTGCCGTTGGGGATAACGACACTATCCGCTTTACCCTTGGCCTCAGGGTCGCCGACCGAATCGGGCTCGTGCAGGCCTGATTCCGCGCGGTGCATCGTCGGACGCGGCGTAACTGCTGGCGAGCTGTCTTGCGCCAACGCGGCAGTGACCGCCGCGAACGAACCCAACAATACAAGTAGCGCGAGAAGTAGCGGGCGCCGCGCAATGGGTCGCGCGATGGGTAGTGAGATGGGTCGCACGATGGGTCGCGCAATGGGTAGTGAGAGCATAGAGTTCCTCCGAGGATGCTACTACAGCGTCTGGCTTTCCCGGTTGGATGCTGCGCAGCGCGCTCTGCGTTGTGCGGCCGACTTGATGATGGCACAACTTAACCGCACGCCGGGAAAAACCGGAGTCGTCTGCAGTGCGCAAAGTGCGGCGTGTAAAGCAAAAGGCCCCCGCCGAAGCTGGGGCCTTTGCCATGTGTGCTTCCGCGAACTAGACCTTGGCAAAAATGATGACCAGAGTGTAGAGGGCGAGTGACTCGATCAGCGCCAGACCAAGAATCAGCGCGAACTGGATGCCAGCGCGGGCGGCTGGGTTGCGGGCAAGCGCTTCGCAAGCCGAGGCAGTCGCCTTGCCTTGGCCAAGGCCGCAAAGGCCAGAAGCAAGGGCCATGCCCAAAGCGGCGGCCAGCGGAGAAAGGTTGAGTACGCCAGTGGTGGCAGCGCCGCCCTGTGCAAACGCGGGCGCAGCAACCATCAAGATCGAAACGGCAAACAGAACATAACCAAATTTCTTCATGGGTAAAGCTCCTTGTTGGTATTACTATCAATTTCCGCTAGGAGGTGGTTGGCGCTCACCGTGCTGGCGCCCTCACACTTGCGGGGTGGAACCAGTTGTCAGCGTCCAGTATCGCCAGTTTCCAGCAACGACTAGGAACCGGGCACTGGCTACTGAACATTCTTTCTAGTGCTCCTCCGCCACCGCACCCGCCAGATACACCATCGTCAGCAGCACGAAGATGTAAGTTTGCAGGAACGAGACGCCTAAATGCAGGCCGAGGAACAAGACGGGAAGGCCAATCGGCACCAGGGAAAAGAACACCATGGTGACGAGGTCACCCGCGTAAATGTTGGCAAAAAGACGAATGGTCAGCGACATGGCGCGGGCCATGTGGCTAATGATTTCAATCGGCAGCATCAGCGGCGAAAGCCACCACACTGGCCCCAGAAAATGCTTGAAGTAGGCAATCCCATTCTTGCGGATACCTTGAGCGTGGTAGTAAAGCCACGCCACCAAAGCCAAGCCCAGAGGCACGGCTGGGTTCGACGTCGGCGACTCAAACCCGGGAATCAGGCCAATCAGATTCGCAATCAGGATGAAGAACGTCAGCGTCATAAGGAAGGCGATATAAGGCTCGGTATGGTGGCCGATAACCTCATGGCTTTGCGCCACCACGAACTCCCGCACCGTCTCCAACATGTGCTGCGGGGCGCTGGGAGACTCAGCGGAAAGCGTCAGCCGAACCAGCGCGAAGAAGGCGATGATCAGCAGGACGACCAAAACCTCCATCGCCACAAAGTTGGTAATGGGCGCATCCGCCAACTTGGGCGTGACGCCCACGGCATGAAGAATGGCGTTCGCCGGGCCAGCAAAGAGCTGATTCAGCAGTCGAGTAAAGAAAAGTTGTTCCATTCGGCTGGTTCCTAAAATCCCTTAGAAATCTTATGAAAACGCGTTACCTTAGAATGCGCAAGCGCGCGCGATTGCAACCGCGAAGAGTCCAATTTACGGCCTGCCGCGCAGCCCCACCACCACCTGATAGAAGGCTTCCAGCAGAATTGCTGCGGCGGGCACGAATAAGCCTGCCAAAAACCCGTAAAGGCTTTCCGGATAACTATCTAGAGTAGCATAGGCGACGCTCAGAACTAGCCCAAATCGGAGGAAAAAGCGGAAGAAAGTGCCCGCACCAGAGGTCGGATTGCCGGTTTTTGCAATCCGGTCGAAAAGCGCAGAGATTCCACCTTCGAGCCAGCGATAGTTGATGGCGGCAATCGTTGCGCCCACGGCAAAGCCTAAGGCGTTTCGCCAGCCAAATAGGGGCCAACAGGCGATGGCGAGTGCCACGGCCAAAATTGGAACCAGACGCTTGATACGCGCCGGGGCTGCCGCGGCAAAGGTTTCTTCGCCCGGATCCGGAGTGAAGGGCAACGGTTCGGGGTATAGGTGGGCGTCAGCGTCGGCATCGCCTTCCGCATTCTCCGCCCAAACGGGGCTTGGATCGCGCTCTGGTTCTGGCTTGGCGTCAAGCGTCACTCGCCGCCACCCTTACCGGACTTGCCTGACGTGTCTGACTTGAGCATGGTGCGCACCAGTTCAATGAACCCCGCGATGCTGCCCAGAATTACGCCTGCGAGGTAAAGCCACTTGGTACCCATCCAGTGATCCAGGCCCACACCGGCCAACCAACCCACCAAAATCGCGGTGGGTAGCACAAAGCCGATCTGGCTATACTCGGCCACTTGCTGCATGGCAGTGCGCCGCATAGGGTCTTTGGCTAGACCGCCCGTGGTTTCGGGGCTTCCTTCATTACGGGAATCATTGCCAGCATCGTTTGGAGAATTGAGGTTCTTCGGCATAGTCAGGCTCGCAGATAAGACTACAGGTACAGCATCCACTTCACGAAGTTCTGCACAGGTATTCGATACGAGGCTGCGACCACTGCAATCGCACTCAGGGTGCCGATCAACCGCAGCGTCCAGGCGTGCGTCACCGGATGGAGCATGCCGGAAGCATCCTCCGCCGCATCGTGGTCAGCCATGCGGCGAATAAGCCGCCAGTAGCCAACCAGCGCCAACAGAGAAAAAGCTGCGGCGCAAATAGCCAGCGAGGGATGGTTGCTTTGCCACATCGCCTGCAACAGTTGTTTGCGACCCCAGAAGCCTCCCAAGGGCAGTCCAGCCAGCGAGACCAACAGAACCGTCATCAGCATCGCTTCGAATGGAGCGCGGCGAAAGAGCCCGGCAAAATCTTCAATCCGGGCCGAGCGTTCTTTGTGCGCCGCCGCCACCGCCCCTATGGCATAGCAGCCTGCCAGTGCGATCACCAGCGTGGGCAAGGCGACGAACACACCCTGCAACCCCTCTTGCGCGGGCTTATCGCCCGAAAAGCTGGTGGTGAAGCCCAGCAGCATGAACCCGGTTTGGCTCATCGCGGCATACGCGAGAAAGCGATGCAGGTTGCCTTGCAGCAGCATCAGCAGGGTGCCGAAAATCAGCGACAGCACTCCTGCAAAAATAAATAGCGGAACCAACGTGGTGCGCATTGGGTAGAGCGTTTCGCCAAACAGCCGGATGGCAAGTGGCCACGCCGCCAGCGGCAGCGCCGCTGCCAGCATCAGGCACGCGCTTGGCGCCGCATATTCGAGCGAAAAGGGTGCCCAGGAATGGAATGGCAGCAGCACGACCAAAGTACCGAATACGAGTAGAGATGCAACCGCCACCAACCCAAGCAGTGGCTGCGGTGCCGTCCCGGAGCGCACCATCGCGTCGAGTGCCGGAGCCACAGCTAGCAGTGCGGTCTGGCCCGTCCAACCATAAAGCAGCGAGAATACGAACGCCAGAGCGGTCACTGCGAGTGAGCTCGGAAGCAGAAACTTCCACGCGGCTTCCCACTGAATACCGGCTGTGTAGTTCTTTTGATTGGCGATCGGGCCCTGCGATTCTCCCACTGCCAGCAGCACACTCAGCGCCAGTGCCGCCAGTTGCAGACTCACTAGCAGCAGCACCATGTCGTGGGCGCCGACCACGCCGAAGAGGCCAATCAAAGCCAACAGCACCAGAGCACAAAAGGCTCCGCTCAGCTCATTTTCCCGGCGACCCGGCCTTAGGGCGATCAGGAATGCCATGGCGGCGGCCACCAGCAACGCGGCTTGCGCAGTGAGCGTCACGCGGTCTAGCACATAGGTGCCAAAGAAGGCGTTGATGACCACGAACCCGCGACTCATCGTCCGTCCGGCGGTGTAAGCGCGAGCGACGGCGACACCGCAGAAGGCTAGACCTAGCAGCGAAGTGGCACCGTTCAGCCAGCGCCATGAGCGCGGCATTATCGGGTCCATCAACAACACGCCACCCGCGAACAATGCCAGCAGCACCAAGGGCAGACCGACCAGATAGTCGGTGGGGGCGAAATATTGGGCCAAGGTTCCAGTCATCATGGGAGGTCGTGGCGACTGCCCGCGTCCTTCGCGGCGTGGTATCGAGCTCGGGCAAGCAGCACTGCCACTGCCGTCAAACTGGTCGCGACGCTTTCTACGGCTAAAAAGATGGCAAATGCTTGTCCATGAGCTCCGCGCAGGCTGGAAGCCGCTACCAGATTCAGCGCGGCAGCAGCCAAGACCATGACGAGACCCATCATCCGCAGCAGGGGGTCACGCCGAAACAGCACTGCGGCGACTCCCAGTACAAACAGGCCGCCTGCGATGGCGAATACCAGCGCGGCGAGCCCACCGGCAGGCGCGTCAGTAAGCGCGCCAGCGCTGCTGGCTTGCAACAAGATCGCTGCCGCCGAGGTCATCACGCCTCCCCATCGCCTTCTTGTTTGGCGGTGGCGATCGCCACCATGGCCACCACCAGGGTCGCAGCCAGCAGTTCCAGCGGAATCAGGTAGAGTGCGTAGAGAAACGGCACGAGATCGGTCAAGTTGTTGGCTGCGCTCAGGTTCGCGCCGTGCGCGGGCATTGGAGCGCGCAGCAAGTGCAGCACCGGGTAAAGCCATGCACCCAAGGCCACCGCGCAGACTAGAGGCAGCCAAGCCATGCCGTGCTTGCCACGTCGCGGGATGCCCATCGGTTCAGCCACCAGAAACACCGCCACGGTCGCGCCTGCGCCGAGCAGAATCATCGCTGCGCCCGCCAGAGGTGCGGCTAGCACAAAGCAGAGTCCGCCCACCGCGAGCAACAAGACGCAGAGGGCAAACGCGGCAGAGCGGGCGCTACGCCGCGTGGTCAGCAGCAGTCCGGCAAGCAGCGCGATGGTGCCAAATCCATAGGTTAGATAGGTCGGATTCATTCCATTTTTATCTCTTGGCTTGATTGATGTGCACGGATGCCCAGAATCCCGCACCCACTAGCAGTAGCGCAAAAACTCCCAAGGTCGTTCCACCCAGGCTTCCCATATCTGCTGCATGAGTGGCCCACGGCAGAAACAGAATTACGATCGTAGCCAGGCAAGCTAGAGTCACCACTACCCAAAGCAGCCGAAACGGTTGCGCATTCGGTCTGGTTTCTGGCGGGCCGTTCAGTGTGCGCGCCACACCGTAGACACCAGCCACAGCGAGCGCGGCGACCGCAAATCCAATCGCATCCAGTGGGTTCACCAAGGTCAACCATCTCCTATCAAAGAGTATTTTCCATGCCAACAAAGGCAATTCGGGGCGATTTGTGGCGACTCGCGCGCGCTCGGCCTTACCATTCTTTTATAATCGAGTTTTTCTCGCCTTAGGAAGAACACATTGTCTCTCAACGATACATTTAGCGAAAAGATCTACGAGCAACGTCAGGAAAAGCTGCGCCAAATCGAGGCGCTCGGTCAGCTTGCCTATCCTACCAAGTTTGACGCCACTCACACTGTGCCAGAGATTCTTGCCGCCTACACCGCGCAATCCGCGGAGGAACTGGACGCCAGTAAGCCGCAGGTCCGTGTGGCGGGCCGGCTCATGGCCATCCGGGGCATGGGAAAAGCTGCGTTCGCACACCTGCAGCAAGGTGGCCAGCGCTTGCAGGTTTACATCAAGAAAGATGCGGTGGGCGACTCGGCGTTTGAGTTGTACAAACTGCTCGATCTCGGCGACCACATCGGCGCGGTGGGCTATCTGTTCCGCACCCGCACGGGCGAACTAAGCCTCCACGTAGAAGGCCTCACGTTTCTGAGCAAGGCCATGCTTCCGCTGCCGGAGAAATTTCACGGTCTCACCGATGTGGAGCTGCGCTATCGCCAGCGCTACCTTGACCTGTTCATGAATCCTGATGTGCGCGAAGTCTTTCTGAAGCGCAGCCGGATGACGCAGGCAGTGCGTGGCTTTATGGTGGGGCGCGGCTTTGTGGAGGTGGAAACACCCATGATGCATCCCGTGGCAGGAGGCGCAGTGGCCCGACCATTCGTCACCCACCACAATACGCTCGATATGGACCTCTACCTGCGCATTGCGCCAGAGTTGTACCTGAAGCGGCTGGTGGTGGGCGGGCTAGACCGTGTGTTTGAAATCAACCGGAACTTCCGGAATGAAGGCATTTCCACTCATCACAATCCCGAGTTCACGATGCTGGAGTTTTATCAGGCGTATGCCGACTGTGGCGTGGTGATGCAATTGACGCAAGACCTGATTACACAAGCCGCGCAGGATGTCACCGGGGGCACGTCGGTTCCGTTCGACGATGCTGTGCTTGACTTCGCCGCGTGGCGGCGGCTGACCATGCGGGAAGCGATTCAGCACTTTTGGCCTGATGCCGCCGGAGCGGCTCCGGCTCAACAGGAATTCGCCGATGCGGCCAGTGTTGCCACGCTGGTGCAAAGAGTACGCGCGGCGGGAGTTCGTGTTCCCTACGATGCGGCAGAGCCCGCTGGCAAGACGATTGCAAATCTGTTTGAAGCGCTGGCAGAAGAGCATCTGATTCAGCCTACGGTGATTTACGAGTTCCCCACTGCGGTCTCGCCGCTCTCCAAGCAAAAGCCGGACGAGCCGGATTGGACCGAGCGCTTTGAGATCTACATCGGAGGGATGGAAATTGCCAACGGATTCAGTGAGTTGAACGACCCGGAAGAGCAGCGGCGTCGTTTTGAGGGCCAACTCGCCGAACGTGACCGTGGCGATGACGAAGCCCACCAAATGGATGAAGACTACGTGCGTGCGCTGAGCTTTGGCTTACCGCCTACCGGTGGCGTGGGCGTGGGCATGGATCGGCTGGCCATGTTGCTGACCGGCTCAAAGTCTATTCGCGATGTGATTTTGTTTCCCTTGCTGCGCCGGCAAACGGGAGAAGCATCCGAGCAGGGTAACGAGGAAGTTGGCCCGGAAGGCGGGTAGAGTTCAGGGAATTAGGCTAGACAGAAAGTGTCGAGCGCGGGGAAGCTGGCAGTGCAGGCGGCAAGTGCTATGTCGAGTGCACAATTCCTGACTAAGCCTCATTCGCCTGCTTACTGCGTTTGCAGCGAACTATTGACGCTAGAAAAGACGGTATTGGCGCTGGTGCCAATCAGGCGGATGGTTCCGATCACAATCACCAGAATCACGGCCAACATCACCGCATATTCTGCGATATCCTGCCCTCGATCGTCTTTCCAAAACTTGCTGACCAAACTACGCACAATTTCCTCCACAGCCGAAGGCATGTCCGGATTCGAACAGCCAAGCGGCGGAAATCCTCAAATGGGGGTTCGTTGAACAGTATTGCACAGGTTGGCAAAGCGCAACAGTGGCAATGAGGCAGATCGAAACTGTACCAGACCCGTTAACGCGACCGAACCTAGGTGCCCACCTTCAATGAGAGCAGCGTGATATTGTCCGGTCCGCCCCGCTGATTGGCTTGATCTACCAAGCTTTGGCATGCTTCTGACAGGGGCATGGAGGTCAGCGTGTGGTGAATCTCCTCGTCCTTGAACTGGCCCCACAAACCGTCGCTGCAAATCATCAGGATATTGCCGGTCGAGAGCTGCACCGGTTCTGAGCTCACGTCGGCAGAGACTTCATCCCCCGAGCCGAGCGCCGCAGAAAGAATGTGGCGCTGGGGATGGACGGCGGCCTCATCTCGCGTGATGGCACCGGATTCCACCAACTGGCCGACCAGAGAGTGGTCTCGGGTGAGGCAGGAGATGCTGCCGTTGCGAACCAAATACAGTCGGCAGTCCCCACAATGGGCGTAGTAGAGGCTGTGTCCCAACACCGCCGCAGCTGTGCACGTGGTTCCCATGCCATCGAGTTCAGGGTGCTTGCGGGCGTAGTCCAGAATTTGCTGGTGTGCCGCTTGAAAGCCGCCCACCAACGCCATGGCTGGGGTGTCGGCATTGGCCTCAAAATAATTTTGCCGGACCGCATTGACGGCAATCAGGCTGGCTTCTCCGCCACCCTGATGGCCCCCCATGCCGTCGGCAACAATCAGAACCCGGCCCCGGCGGGCAAACTCGGGCTCGTTCGCGCCCTCGCCATAGAGGCAAGAGTCCTCGTTGTTTTCACGCCTTTGGCCCAAATCGCTGAGCCAAACCACTTCTGCTCCAGATCGCACACTCTCTGTCATCGGCAAAATTCCACTCCACACGGCGAATCAGTTTCGCACACCTTTGTCGGTTTGCCTATGACCAAAGCTTGCTTGTTCCAAAAACCGAACAGAACCCGATGGGTCTAGCCTGTGCATAATCTCGAACCATAATTGAATCGAGAGGACAATGCTGCATCCGACAAGGATTTTACACCACAACCTTTATCATAAATTCATGGTGGTTTGATGCAAGCTGCGGTCGAAGAGGACGAGGCTACAGTGGGGTGCCCGTGGCGAGCAAAACCACAGTCCACCCCAATCAGGAGGAAGTGTGAACGTTCACGAAACACCTCGGCTTTCCGTGCGGTTGCTGGCCAAAACCGTCGCCCGCTCCGCCCGCCCGTTGCTCGCGCTCTTAGTCGCCACCGGGCTGGTGCAAGCCCAAACCAAGTCGCTCGTCATTTCGAATACCACCTGGGGTACTGTTACCGCTCCGGTGTACGGCAGCAGCGAAAGCAATGCCAACTACTCCGCGGCAGAGACCCTGGCTGGCCCCAACAAGTTCGGCTCTTACTTTGCTGGCGTCCTGCCCAACGGCCGCAAAGTGACCCCATCTGGCACCAGCGTCCAGATTGGCATGAACCCACTCGGCGTGGTGCTCACTCCGGACGGCAAGTTTGCCATTACCAGCAACGACGATGAACGGGACGCGAATTATGCGTCATACCAAAGCTCGGTCAACAAAGGCGGCTACTCGCTGACGGTTGTCAACACCTCCACCATGGCAGTGGTGTCTCAGTACAACGTAACTGGCGTGTGGTTTATCGGTATGCAGGCTACCGGAACCGGCCCCTACACGATCTGGGTCTCTGGCGGCGGCGACAACAACATGAAGACCTTTACGCTGGATGGTACCACCGGGATTTTGACGGCAGGAGCCAGCATCGCCATTCCCGCGACCCAGCCTTCCACCTCTGGCTTCGTCTCGAACTACACCCCGAATGCAAGCTGGAACGTAAAAGATGTCAACGGCAATCTGCCCACGGCACCGTCAGGCTTCAACCGCACCGCGAATCCGGCGATTACCTTCCCCGCCGGTTCGGCGCTAAGTCCAGACGGCAAATACCTTTACGTAGCGTGCAATGGCGACAACAGTGTTGCCGTGATCAATACCACCACGCAAGCGGTGGCCAAACAGGTATCCGTCGGACGCTTTCCTTATGCGGTTTCGGTAAGCAACGATGGCACGCAAGTCTACGTTTCCAACTGGGGGGTCGAGGAGTACAAGTTCAAATCACCCATCTACGGTGCGGATGGCACTTTGACCGCGCTAGCCACCACCGGGGCCAACTATCCCGACGGATTCTACGTTCCTAACTACAGCGCGACGGGTACACTCCCGGCGAGTTCGTCGGTCACCGTCCTTTCCGCGCCCGGCGGCGATGGCTCGCAATTGACGCCCGTGGTGGGACGGTATTTTGGCCGCAATCTGGACTCGCTCAACAATGTAGGCAGCAGCCACCCGAATTCCATGGCTGTAGTCAAGGCTGGCACCAAAGAAGTCCTCTATGTCGCACAAGGCAATACCGATAAGTTGGGCCGCATCCAGCTTCGCACCAACCAGAAACTAACCGACATAGATCTTTCCGTCGTTTCCGGGGTCACTCCCTTGACGCCTCATGGCACCTATCCGAATGCGCTGGTGGTTTCGCCAGATAACAAGCGGCTTTACGTAGCTGAGGCTGGCATCAACTCCATCGCCGTGCTGGATGTAACCGATCCCACCAATCCCAGTTTGCTGGGCCGCATCCCCTCGGGTTGGTATCCAACCGCCGTTTCCATCAGCGCCGACAGCCACTACCTTTATGTAGCCAACGCGAAAGGGATCGGCGAAGACATTAACCCGGCGATCAACACTGCAGGTGGCACTCCTCCACCGACGGGCCTCGGTTCGGATTCGCGCGTGGACTCCAACTTCATTTTTGGCAGCCTGCAACAGATTGACTTAACGACGCTGGCTCTCGATAACACTACCGTGCTGAACAACAACTACGCCGTGAACACGCCGAGCAACACCGACGTAGTGCCCTTGGGCGGCAAGCCTTCCGCCCGCATCAAGCACGTCATCTTCATCCTGCATGAGAACAAGACCTTCGATGCTCAGCTAGGCAGCCTCTCCGCGAACTTTGGAAACTTTGCCGGCACCAACTTCAACAACATTGACGGCACAATCTACTCGAACATCCAGAACACTGGTGTGACGCTGAATACTCAGGCGTTGGCCACCACCTTTGCTACGGCTGTTAACTATTATTCGGAATCGGAAGAATCGGATGCGGGCCATCAATTTGCCGCTTCGGGCACTGCGACCGACTACACAGAAAAGACCTTGCTGGTAAAAGGCAAGCGCGGCATGCTGGTTAACAAAAACTTTGAGCCTGAAGACTATCCGGAAACCGGCTACATCTTCAACAACGCGGCGCGGCATAAGGTCAGCTTTAAGGACTACGGTGCCATGGTGCGCATTGAGGGCACCGACACTGGCAGCAGCACGCCCACCACGTTGAACGACCCCCTAAGCGGCAATGCTGGCTATCCGCAGCTTCAGGCCGATGGCCTGCACATCACGGACCCACTGGTTGAAGGCGGCGACACCACCACTACCACCACCGGACTTGGGCAGTCATACTTTCTGGCCAAACCTGTCGTTGCGATTCTGGGCGGCACCAACGCCAACGGCGAAGCCCGCCTCGATCTCAATTATCCGGGCTACAACTTCAATATCAGCGACCAGCGTCGCGCACTGGAATTCATTGCCGACTTTGACCGGATGGCGAATGCCGGCACCTTGCCCACGTTTCTTTATATCTACCAACCCAATGACCATACCGGCAGCGTACAGGCACCCAACACCGGGGTCTCCGGCAAAAGCTCACTCAACCAGATTGCAGATGGCGACGTCGGCTTAGGCATGGTGGTAAACCACATCATGAACAGCTCGGTGTACTACGACGCCACCAGCAACACCGGCAGCGCTATCTTTGCAACCTACGATGACGCGCAGTCGTCGCTGGATCACGTTCACCCGCACCGTACACCTCTGGTCGTCATCAGCCCCTTCGCCAAGCCCGGGTTTCTGGCGACGCGACACTACAGCACGGCTTCTATCGTCAAGACCGAAGAACTGCTGATGGGTTTGCCCCCGAACAACCTAGGCGACCTGTTCGCCACGGACCTGCGCGACATGTTTCAATCCACTTACAATGGGATTGTTGCCAGTCAAGTGGGATTCAAAATCGGTGGCAACGCGCTGAAGGTGCAAGTGTCACCGGAAGCCGAGCAAATTTGGGCACTCGCAAAGCATCTTGACCTCTCCGGGCCAGACCGCGACAGCAAGCGCCTCGGGTATCTGCATCGGCTGGAACTTCAAGCTGACCAGCTTCACTCCGCAGCGAAAAAGGCGGGGACGTTGGCCACCCCAGAGTATGCGAAACAGCAGAAAGCGTTGCTGGATCAAGCCATTGCCGTAGTCCACACCAACTAAGCAAAACCGGCGGCCATGCCGCCGGTTTTGCTCGATTTCCCCAAGGTCAGGAGCCTCCGAAGCCAAGGCTCCTGGCTTGGTATACTCAACGTAGTTCTTCGCGCACCGCATCAACCGACGATGCATTGACTTGTGCGCCTGATCGTAAGGCGCTCGGCACCCCGTAAGTGTTTTACGATTTTCGCGTCGAGAGGTATTCCCCGTGATGCGCCTTGCCCGCTGTTTCTTGACCGCGTTCTATTTCTTTTGCACCCTGGCTATGGGTCAAACCGTTTCCAACACCGGTGCGGTGCGCGGGTTGGTTATGGACGCATCGGGCGCGGTCATCAAGGGTGCAACCGTCACTCTGGTAGAGCAATCCACGGGCAATCAGTCCCGGCGTAGCACCAATGCTGCCGGGCGATTTGCATTTCCTTCACAACCGGTTGGCCGTTATGCCCTTAATGTCGTACAGAGCGGATTCAAGACCAGCCAGTTAGTGGAGGTCGCCGTCGCGATTGGTCAGACCACTTCGGTCAACGTCCAAATGCATCCCGGTGCGTCCTCTGAGTCGGTCACCGTTGCTGGCACCGCCCCGTTGTTGCGCCCCGAGGATTCCAGCTTGAGCAACGTGGTGGGCCGATCTCTACTCGATTCGGTACCGCTCAGCGGCCGCCGCTTTACTGATTTCGCCTTGCTCTCGCCTAATGCCTCGCCCGATGGGCAAATGGGTCTGGTGAGTTTCGCTGGCCAGCAAGGCGGAGAAGACACTGGCTACGCCAACGGCAACTCGGCAAACTCCTTCACCTTGGACGGCGCTAGCGCCACCAGCAATTATTTTGGGGACGCCCGAGGGGGCACCCGCACTCCCTACGTTTTCGGGGAGAATGCGATTGAAGAATTTCAAGTTGCCGTCACCCCTTATTCGGCTTCTTATGGCGGCGGAGCCACCGGCTTCGTAAACACCGTCACTCGCTCCGGCTCCGATCAGTTCCACGGGAATGCTTTTTACTACAACCGCAACTCCGGCACCGGTGCCAATGATGCCGTGGACAAAGCGAATGGCATTGCCCGGCCCGTGAATGTGCTGCAACAGTTTGGGGGCAGCCTCAGTGGACCGATACGCCGCCAGCGGGCGTGGTTTTTCTTGGATTATGAGCAACAAAAGCAGAAAAGTCCGATTTCGGTGTTGAATCAGGATTTTGACGGCGTGGACCAGACCAGCTTCGGTGTTTCAAACGACGTCCTTTTACCCGCGCCGAATGACTCCCTGCCGGTGCCGGGCTTCGGCAGCACCCCAGACCCGTCTAGTCCCGAATACCTTCAGCAAGTCTCGAATGCGCTCCACGCCATTCATTCCAACCTTGGCACGCACTCGCGCTACCGGAACGACCTGGCACTATTCTCCAGATTTGACGTGCAAGCCAGCGCAGCCAATCGCCTGTCGCTGAGCCTCAATCTAAACCGCTTCCACTCCCCCAATGGAGAAATCACCGCTGCCCAAACACCACTTTTTGGCATCAGCACGCTGGCCAATAGCGATGTGCGGGATTATCAGGGCAGCCTTAATTGGATACGCAGCATGGGCAGCAACCTGTTGAGCGAATTCCATGCGAGCTTTTCGCGCGATGACCAATTCTCTTCCCCTACAGGTCTGGTGGATCCCAAGCTGCCCTCCGTATTGCTGACCGACCCCGGCACCCTGCAACTGGGCAATGCGGGCTTTGCCGGAGGCCGCACCAATGAGGCGCAATGGCAAGTCGCCGAGCGCGTAAGCTATCTTCGCGGCAAGCATAACCTGAAGTTTGGCGCAGAATTCAGCCGCACCCACGCCGCCGACGAATCGTTTGGTGGTTTTGATCCCGACGCGCAACGCCAGAACGGCACCTTCCGTGGCACCTATAGCTTTTCCAGCCTCAGCAACTTCGCTCTGGGGATTTACGACACCTTCTTCCAGAGTTCGGGCAACCCGAATTTCGCCTTTAATGTGCCTTTCGTCGGCGTGTTTGTTCAAGATTCCTGGCACATTTTGCCGCGCGTAACGTTGGATATTGGTATTCGCGAGGATTTTCAGGTCTATCCTCAACCGCAGCAGAATCCGGCATTCCCACTCACCGGCCAATTCCCTAACCAGTACCAGCGGCTGCAGCCCCGCGCTGGATTCGCGTGGCAGGCCTCCGGCAAAACGGTGGTGCGCGGCGGTTTTGGCTGGTTTTACGAGAACCTCAATGGACTCAACTACCGCAATTCGGTTATCTCCAATGGTTTGGCCACGCAGCAAAGCTCGGCGGTGACTCAATTCAATCCGGACCTTGCCCCCAACGCGCAAACCGCGAGCGTGGGCGATGGGGGAAAATTCGGCCCCGCCTTCCCCCATCAGATCGCAGACCCTTCACTGTTTAGTGCCTCGCCCGATATTTCTCTCGTGGATCCGCACTTCCGCTATCCCTACGTGCTGCAAGGCAGTTTACAAATCGAGCGCGAGATTCTGCCAGACACCACGGTGAGCATTGGCACTCTATGGACCCACGGCGTGCACCTAATCAGTTCCAGCGCTTACGATGCCAACCTGATAGCTCCCACGGGCTCCACCACTTTTGTTGTGTGCCCGACCGGCACTACCGTGCTGCCCTGTGCTGGCAAGCAGATCACGGCACCCACCCTCGACAGTGGCCTGCTGCAAGAGGGTGCGATCAATTCCAGCCTTGGCCAGATTAACGAGCTGATCAGCCCCGGGCAGAATCACTACAACGCATTTTTTGCGCAAGCCCAGCGCCGTCCACACCACGGACTCGGCTTTCAGGCTTCCTACACCTTTGCCAAGAACATCATGCGCAATGGCGTGGACTTTAACAATCAGTTCAACTTCGGCAACACCCACGGGCCGTATTTGCTTGATCAGCGCCATCGGCTCACCTTCG
>JANXUR010000021.1 GCA_025356095.1 Acidobacteriaceae bacterium
GAAATTAACATATATCTGGTGAAGCCACCACGACCAATGAAGTTCGCGCGTTTCTTGGTCTCGCGAACGTATAGTTCTCAATTTGCCGCCGTTTCCGACAACTGTGGTTCCGTAATAGCCGTAAAAAATACTACAAATCAAGCCTATAAAAACGTAAAGATGACGGGCCGACAAACACGGTTCCATCTAGCTTCTCCTAAACGGCTTTTTCCCAAATGATTATATGCGCACTGCAGCTGTTTAGTCGTATGATCACGCGGGACGTCCGCTGACATGCTTTAGCCGCCGAGGTAACCATTGACCCCAGTGGCTAAAGCCACCGCACTGTCGTAACCCTGACGCGGCGCTGAAGCGCCGCTCTACCGTTCGATCTTCACCACTCCCCTACTTCCCCGCCAGCTCCACGCTGGCCGAGTTAATGCAGTACCGCAGCCCGGTGGGACCGGGACCGTCGTCGAAGACATGGCCCAGATGGCCGCCGCACTTAGCGCAGCGCACTTCGGTCCTCAGCATCCCAAACTGGCGATCCTCAATCTCGACGATGCCTGCGGGGTTCAGTGCTTGGCTGAAGCTGGGCCAGCCACAGTGGGAATCAAACTTTTCAGCGGAAGCGAACAGTTCCGCCCCGCAGCCAGCGCAGTGGTAGGTGCCGTCCTTGAATACGTCCCAGTACTTGCCGCTAAACGCGCGCTCGGTGCCTGCCTCGCGCAGAACGTGGTATTGCTCGGGCGAAAGCTGGGTGCGCCATTCCGCTTCGCTCTTTACAACCTCTGGGGTATGTTTGCCGTGATTCATGGGTTCCATGAAATTCTCCCTTTACCCGATTAGATGGATAGCGGGGGCGAAAGTTGCGCGGGGCGCTGGTTGTTGTTTGGCGGGGCTACGATTACCGCAGCGGCTAAAGCCGCAAGTTGGTTAGCGGGTTGACGCGGGGCTGGAAGCCCCGCTCTACCGTTTCTGCCTAACGAGTACCGCGGGCCGGCGGGGCCACCAAGGTAGCTGCGAGAATCACATTCTGACCATCGTCTGCGATGACTGCTCTCTGCCACTATCTACCGCCGCGCCAGCTTCGCTTCGAGGTTTGCCTTTACTGCGGGCCAATCTTCAACGGCGATGCGGTAATACACAGAATGCCGCAGGGTGCCATCGGGTTGAATGATGTGGTTGCGAAAGACTCCCTCGCGGATCGCACCCCATCGCTCCATTGCATTTTGCGACTTGAAGTTCTCGTGATGAGTCTTCAGTTCCACCCGGATGCAGCCGAGCGCTTCGAAGGCGTAGGTCAGCATCAGCAGCTTGGCTTCGGTGTTTGCGGCGGTGCGTTGCCACGCGGGTGCAATCCACGTCCAGCCGATTTCCACCCGGCGATGTTCCGGGGTTAGGTTGCCAAAGCGCGTGCTGCCAATGGCCTGCCCAGTGGCCTGCAAAACAGTAGCGAAAGGCAAGCTGACGCCGCGCGCCTGTTCGGCGAGTGCTGCTTGCACGTAGCCGCGCATCTCGGCCTCATTGGTGATGCGCACTGTTGTCCACTGCCAAATTTCGGGGACGAGGCCAATCTCCACCAACGCGGGAACATGAGCGAGCGATAACGGCTCCATGCGTACGGTCGCGCCTTCCAGCAGAGGAGGAGATGGTGGCCAATCGGCGGCCGGGAAGTAGCGGATCATTTGTTCTCGAGGGTTCTCCAACCGTTGTCTGTCCTTCCACGCCGCTACTCGCCGTTGAATTGCGTTGGCGGACGCTCCGGCTGGAGGCGTGGCCGCTCATCCTCCGACTCTCGTTCATCCAACGGCAGCATCAGATGGCCTCTAACCCTTGCCATCTCTGCCTCGAACTGCTTCTGGTCCACGGTGACGGACTGTCTGCCACACGAGATGACCAATCGTGTACAGCTGTGCTCCATCGTCAGACAACCCCGCTCGCCAGGTATGCTCACCACAGCACCCGCGCCATCGAGCTGACAGCTACTGTAGGCCCGGTTTAGCGCCATCAGAAACGGAGCAATGGTTACTAGCGGCGAACGCAGCGCCCAAGTGCCATCGCGAATCAGGACGAACCCTACCTCACCATCCTTGTCCGACTCGAACTCGAATGCAATCTCAGTCTTGTGCTGCTTCATAGCCCTGTCTCACCGGCCCACCGCATTACAATAGCGGACAGGCAGTCTTCACGCAAACGGCACCCGGTTCCAATGCCGAGGCCACACCGCACGATACTGAATGAGCGAGTTGGGTGGATGAGCAGCAGCGCAGGAACGGCGGTTCACTATCATCAAGGACGAAAGGGCGGATACCTGCTCTCCCGCGAGGCTGCGCTGCGCCTGATGAATCCCGCACAAACACCGCTGGAAGATTTGCTTGCCGCCGCCCGCGCCGCTCGCGATGCCTTCCGCCCCGGCATCATCACCTATTCGCGTAAAGTCTTTCTGCCGCTCACCAACCTTTGCCGCGACTACTGCGGCTATTGCACCTTTCGCCGCGACCCCGGCCAGCCCGGCGCACACACCATGACGCCGGAGGAAGTGCTGGAAGTCGCGCGGCAAGGCGAAGCGATGGGTTGCACTGAGGCGCTGTTCAGCCTCGGCGACAAACCCGAAGCCCTGTTCCCTGAAATGCGCGAGACGCTGCGCAACCTCGGCTATCGTTCCACGCTGGAGTATCTCGAAGCCATGTGCGAGCTAGTGCTGCGCGAGACAACCCTGCTGCCGCATCCCAACCCCGGCCTGCTTAGCGCGGAGTGGATCGCCAGGCTAGCGCGCGTCTCGCCCAGCATGGGCTTGATGCTGGAGACAACCAGCAACCGCTTGCTCGGCGCAGGCTCCGCGCATGACAACGCCCCTGACAAGGTTCCTGCGCTGCGGCTGAAAATGATCGAAGAAGCAGGCAAGCTCGGCGTACCATTCACCACCGGGTTACTGATCGGTATTGGCGAATCTGTGGAGGAGCGAGTAGATACGCTCTTTGCCATCGCCCGCCTGCACGCCAGTTACGGCCACATTCAAGAGGTTATCGTGCAGAACTTTCGGGTCAAGCCCACAATCCCCATGTGCAACTGGCCCGAGCCAGACCAAGCCGACCATCTGCGCACCATCGCGGTGGCGCGGCTCCTACTACCCAGAGTGAATCTGCAAGCGCCGCCAAACCTGAGCGCCGCGCATTACGAAAGTCTGCTCGATGGCGGCATCAACGATTGGGGCGGTGTCTCGCCGCTCACCCCGGACTTCATCAATCCAGAAGCGCCGTGGCCGCACCTTGCCGAACTAGAGCGCCGCACCAATGCCCGCGGGTTTGTACTCCGCCAGCGTCTGCCGATTTATCCGGAATTCCTCGACTCGTACACCGCCGCACCCTGTGTACACCGAACCCTGTTGCGTGCACGCGTACTCTCCGCCTCTGACGATCAGGGCTACGCTGCATCCATGGCGCTACCTCCCCACGCTGCATTTGCCGTGGCCGAGGCGCAACCATGAGCGCGTCTGGCAAGCCCATCGTCGTCCTTACCGGAGGCACTGGCGGTGCCAAGTTTGTCGCTGGCCTCGCTGCCGCGATGCCGCCGAAAGAGATCACCTGCATTGTGAATACCGGCGACGACCTCGATTGGTGGGGTCTGCGGGTTTGCCCCGACCTCGACTCGATCACCTACGTGCTCTCCGGCCGCTTAAGCCGTGAGCGCGGATGGGGCGTGGAAGGCGACACGTTTCTGTGCCGCGACGCCATGAAGGCTTATGGCGCGCCCGCGTGGTTCAGCGTCGGCGACAAAGACGTCGCCCTGCATCTGCTGCGCACGCAACTGCTGCGAGGGGGCAAGTCGCTGAGCGAGGCCACCGCCGAGATCACGACTCGCCTCGGAGCCGACGCCTGCATCTTGCCGATGAGCAATAGCCCTGTAGAAACCCGCGTTGGCACGCCGGAAGGCGAACTTGGCTTCGAGGAATATTTTGTGGGCCGCCGCTTTCAGGTGCCGGTGGAATACGTCCGCTTTCAAGGCTCGGAGTCGGCGCGGCCCGCCCCCGGTGTTCTCGATGCCATCGCGTCCGCCGAAGCCATCGTCATCGCGCCCAGCAATCCAGTGACGAGCATTGGGCCTATTTTGGCGGTGCCGGGGATTCGCGAGGCGCTTGCGCACACCGGAGCACCCGTCATCGCGATCAGTCCGCTGGTGGGCAAAGCCGCAGTTAGCGGCCCGGCGGCCGCACTGATGGCTGCATCTGGCTTGCCAGTCTCGCTCTTTGGTATCGCCAAAGCGTACCATGAATTTATGGACGTTCTGATTGCAGATTATGCGGATGCAGCCGACGCCAGCGTTTTGGTGCAATCAGGCGTTCGCGTGCACACTACAGACATCATCATGCGAAATGACGAGGACAAAAAGCGCTTGGGCTTGCTCACCATTCTGATGGTGGAACAATACTCGCGCCTTCGCACGGCAGACGCCCGGCAAGCGACGGCTGTAACACAAGGTACGCAATCATGATTCTGGTTCCCGTCAAACACTTGAAGAACGCAAAGCAGCGCCTCGCCGCTTTGCTGGATGACGAAGAGCGCCAGAGCTTCGCCGAAGCCATGCTCAATGACGTGCTGGATGCGCTCGCCCACTGGAGCCATCATCCCCCCGTCACCGTCGTTACCGGCGATGGCCATGTGCGGTCGCTCGCCCGCAGACATCACTTCGAGGTAATAGAAGATACGGACAACCGGGGCCAAACCGAGGCCATCGCTATGGCTACCAAGCAGTGCGCCAAGGCCGGTGCCAAGTTTACGCTGGTAATTCCGGGTGACGTGCCGCTGGTGCAAGGTTGGGAGCTGCAAAAGATTCTGGATGGTGCCCCCAAGCAAGGCTCAGTACTTGTGCCTTCCCATGACCATCGCGGTACCAACGCTGTCTGGCGCAAACCGGCAGGCCTCTTCCCGCTCAGTTTTGGCGATGACAGTTTTAGACCTCATCGAGCCGCCGCAGAAGCTACAGGTAAGCCAAGCATCATTCTGGAGCTGGCGGGGCTTGGTCTGGACGTAGACAATCCTGCTGACCTACGGCGCTTGCTGAGTTCGCCCGGCGACACCCGCGCGCAACGTCTGGGCCGTGCGTGGGGATTGCCGAGTCTGCTGGCCCAGCAAACCGAAAATGATACTGAGCCCAATGTTGAAACAGATGCTGAAGCGGAAGCCGATACCGGCACCTAGTATGACTCGCGTCAAGCACTCTCCACTGTCCCCTACAGCCCCTGCCTCCGCAGGTTCCCCTGCCTTGCAGTTATTTCCGCTGCCGTTTGCAGCGGAAGTCCGACCCGGCGATTCTCTGCCGGCGATTTTGCTTGACGCCGGTAAAGCGTGCGGCTTCACGTTCGCCGCTGGCGACATCCTTGTGGTCAAACACAAGATTGTTTCGAAAGCCGAGGGCTGCATCGTGCGCCTAGCCGATGTAACGCCCTCCGCTGCCACTGTGCGCTGGGCCAAGGCGAACCAACTCGACCCGCGCACCATTGGACTCGCGCTGCGCGAAGCGAAGAAGGTGCTGCGGCGCAAGCACGTCCTCATCACCGAAACCAGGCATGGCTTTATCTGCGCCAACAGTGGCATTGACGTTTCCAACATGGATGGCGGCGAACACGCACTGCTGCTACCGCCGGACCCCGACCGCTCTGCCACGAAGTTGATGCGGGCACTGCAACGGACCATCGGGCTGCATATCCCCGTGATTATCAGCGACAGCTTTGGTCGGGCGTGGCGCGAAGGGCTGACCGAAGTCGCCATCGGCGTTGCGGGGATGAAGGCGCTCCATGACTATCGCGGGCGTCGCGATCCGCACGGCTATTTGCTGAGGGCGAGCGAAGAAGCCGTGGCCGATGAACTCGCCTGCGCCGCGGGGCTGGCGTGCGGCAAGCTGCAGCGCGCGCCCGCTTGCGTGATTCGCGGATTTGCCTACCAGCGCGCGCCCGGCAGCGCAAAGAGCCTGCTACGGCCAGCCAAGCGCGACCTGTTTCGGTAATGCAGTTGCAGGCTGACGACACAAAGCGAGGACCAAGTGGACGATTCTGGCCCGAAGGCTGCGGCGGGTGAAGTGACGGTCTCGGGTGAGAACGCGAGTCGGGCCAGAAATTAAATATAACTATAGTAATAATGTTCGTATACTTTTATTTCGGACTACGATTTCGAGCACCGATTTCGAGCACCGATTTCGAGCGCCGATTCCCTCCTCCAAGCCTCACCTCCTCTCCCACAACCCCCACAGCGGACGATGGCGCACAATGGCGGACAACTGCGTACGATTGCGTACAATTGCGTACAATTGCGTACGATTGCGGACGATGCCTGACGTTGTATGATGAGGAGTTTTCGGGAGTGCAAGGCCAGAGCTGATGCCCGTCACCAAAACCATTGTGCGCGAGCTAACCCAGTTCCCATACCTGAGCTGGGACGACGCAGCGCCCCGCGCCTCTGCACCCATCCGCGCCGCGCTTGAAATGGTGTTGGCTTCGTGCGACGGTGCGGTTCTGACTCCGCAACAGAATTTGCTGCTCGCGGAAGCGCAGGGCAGCGACTTGCTCGCCCTGCTGGTGGCCGCCAATCAACTGCGCCGCGCACTTTGCGGCGAAGTGGTCACCTGGGTGCACAACCGCAACATCAACTTTACGAACGTGTGCTTTGTGGGCTGCAAGTTCTGCGCCTTCAGCGTCGCTCCCAAGAAGGAAGACGCCTACTTTCTCACGCTCGAACAAGTAGCGCACCGCGCGCAAGAAGCTTGGGATCGCGGCGCAACTGAAGTCTGCATTCAGGGCGGCCTGCCGCATGGCTTGCCCAAGTTTTACTATCGCGACATTCTGCGCGCGGTAAAGGCCGCAACGCCTAAGATGCACATCCACGCCTTTTCGCCAATGGAAGTCCTCTACGGCGTCGAACTCACCAGCATGAGCACCGCCGACTACCTGACCATGCTGCGCGACAATGGGCTCGACACCATGCCCGGCACCGCCGCCGAAATTCTTGACGACGAGGTGCGCCAGAAAATATCGCGCAACAAGCTGAGCTCGAGCGAGTGGCAGCAGATTATCCGCACCGCGCACCGCGTCGGCCTTCGTACCACGTCCACCATGATGTACGGCCACATGGAATCACCGCGCCACTGGGTCAACCAGTTACAACTCTTCCGCGACATGCAATCCGAAACCGGCGGCTTCACGGAATTCGTGCCGCTGGGCTTCATCCACGACCACACGCTGATGTTTAAGCAGCAACTGGCGCGCGGCGGAGCTACACTCGCCGAGCACCTCAAAGTTCACGCACTCGCCCGCGTGATGCTCGCTGGTTCCATCCGCAACATCCAAGTGTCGTGGGTCAAGCTGAATCAGGAACTCTCGCAGCTCTGTTTGCAAGCCGGCGCCAACGACTATGGCGGCACATTGATGGATGAGAATATCTCGCGCCTCGCCGGAGCCACTGCCGGCGAATACACTTCGCCGCAACAGTTTGCGCAGCTTATCCGCGCCATCGGCCGCACACCTGCCGAGCGCAATACTACTTACAGTAGAATCACGCTGATGCCAGAAATTCACCCGACCCATGCAGGTGCGCCTCATCCGGCGCTAGTAAAGATTCAGCCGGCGGTTACAGGGGGTGCGGCATGAGTGCTCCGTTACGCGAAAATCGTGTCGTGGGAGTCCTCGGCGGAACCGGCCCGCTTGGCCTTGGCCTGGCGCTGCGTTGGACGCGCGCGGGAGAAACCGTGATGCTGGGTTCGCGCGATGGCAAACGCGCGCAAGAGGCAGCCGAAAAGCTCGCCGCACGCATTCGCAGCGAAAATCCAGAAGCCACACCCCACATCTGTGGCGCGGAAAACGCTGCTGTGTGCGCGGCCACCACGACGCTGGTGCTCGCCGTGCCCTTTGAAGGGCAGGCAGGCTTGCTCAAGGTGCTCAAGCCGGTGATTCAACTGGGCAGCATCGTAATGGACGCCACCGTGCCGCTCGCCGCCTCGGTGGGCGGACGCCCCACCCGCATTCTAGGCGTGTGGCAAGGCTCGGCTGCGCAGCAGACGGCTGAGTTACTCGGCCCCGGTGTGCAAGTGGCGGCGGCATTTCAAAACGTATCGGCGGAGATTCTCGCCAGCGCCGATCCGGCACACGAACAGATTGATTGCGACGTCATCGTCTGCAGCGACCATCCCACGGCCAGCCAAGTCGCCATGGACTTGGCCGAGCGCATCCCCGGCGTTCGCGCCGTGGATGGCGGCAAGCTGGAAAACGCCCGCATCGTCGAATCTATCACCGCCCTGCTCATCTCCATCAACATCCGCAACAAGGCGCACGGCGCGGGCATACGGGTAACCAACTTACCCGAACGAACGACACGCTGACGCAAATCGCCTGTCACGTAACCTTCCGGCTGCCGTCCACACCTGTGGAATTCGTTTGCTCCTTCTGGTCATTCTGGTTCTTTGCAGCGTTCTTCAAGGGTTGTTCTCCAGTGGGGTTGCATGAGCGGTGTTTTAGATTGGACTTCCTGCGGAACGACCGGCGCAGTCCATGGATCTAGCTCCGAAGGAGGAAATCTATTCCAGCACCTTTCCCGCACCACACCCTTACAGCCCTTCCCGCTGCGCCCGGATCAAGTCTCGCGCTTCGCTGCGGATGCCGTTCAGGTTGTAGAAGAAGACGGCTGCCGCGGCTACGCACCCCATCCCGCCCAGCAGCACGCTCAGCGGCGCGCCCCAACGATGTGCAATCGCGCCACCAATCAGCGCACCAAACGGCGGCATACCAATGAACATCATCGAGTACAGTGACACCGCGCGCCCGCGCAAGCTATCGGGCACCATAGATTGAATCAGGGTGTTCGACGACGACGTCGCCAGCATCATGCAGTAGCCCACCGGCAACAGTAGCGCCACCGAAAGGTAGTAGTGCTGCGACTGCGAAAATGCCGCCAGCGTCACGCCAAATCCCAAGGCCGAAATTGCCACCCAACGGCCCAAACCCTTCGTGCTCGACCGCGCCGCCAGCGTCATCGCCCCCGCAATCGCACCAATGCCGGTTGCACCCATCAGCACCCCCAACCCCGGTGCTCCGACGTGCAAGATTACATCCGCAAACAGCGGCATGAGCACGGTGAACGGCATCCCCACCAGACTCAACATACCCACCAGCAGCAACAACGCCCGCACCGGCTTGGTGCTCCACACCGCAACCATTCCATCCACCAGATTGCGCCATGCCGAACCCGTCTGCGGCGCTCCCAACCGGGGATGAATCTTCATCATCAGCAGGCCTGCCAGCACTGCCAAAAAGCTGAGGCCGTTTACAGCAAAACACCAGCCCTCGCCAATCTTCACCAGCAGCAGCCCCGCAATCGCCGGGCCAACGATCCGCGCGCCATTGAACATGGATGAGTTCAGCGCGATGGCGTTCATCAGATCGTCGCGACCTACCATCTCTACCAGAAAGCTTTGCCGCGCCGGTACATCGAAGGCACCCACAATTCCCAACAGCCCCGCCAGCGCAAAAACCTGCCAGATCTGCACCACACCGCTCAGCGTCAGCGCAGCCAGCAGCAGAGCCTGAGCCATGGCTACCGTTTGCGCAAAGACGACAATGCGGTGCCGGGAATAGCGGTCGGCAATGGCCCCGCCCAGCGGCGAGAGCAGGAATATGGGGAATTGGCTGGTAAAGGTGACCGCACCCAGCATCAGCGCAGAATGCGTCAAGCGATAGACCAGCCACGCCTGCGCAATGGTTTGCATCCAACTTCCAATCAAAGAGACCAGTTGTCCAGCCACAAACAGGCGGAAGTTGCGGTGCCGCAGCGCTCGAAATGCGACCGGCCACGAACCCGGCTCATCATGCTCAGTCGGCGCAACCCGCTCGGGCGTCGCTTCACCCTCGGCGCTTGCGGAGCGCTCGGGAACCAAGTTTTCAGGGAAACGCGGCATAGGACTCTAGTCCTTAGAGTCTATCGCGAAGACAAAGGTCGCATCCGGAGGGGGCGCGGTGCTGCGCCGAACCGCAGGCTAACGAGTTACGAGGCAGGGTGCTAGCCGATTGCCGACCGCTAGAAGACGGAAAGCACCGCCGAAGCTCTTGCTGGCTCTTGCAGCCGTCCCAAACGCATTGCCGATCCTGCTACCTGTTCGTAGCCTTCAGTCACGCCCGCCAACTCCAAGCTTGCCCCCGGCCACGCCCATGCAACGTGAATCTGCACCAGAGCCATCAGTGACTGGATGCGTAACTGCAATGCGTGTTCCGAGAGCGTCCGCCCGGCCAGCGCAATCGCCGCATCCGAACTATCGCGTGCGGCTTCACCCAGTCGCAGTAGAACCGCTGCATTGGCCGCCGCCCGGCGCAAATAGGCCGATGCCGCCATCAGTCGCGCCCTCTGCACCTGACGATAGTCGCCCGGCGGCAGGCTCCGCCGAAGATATGCCTCTTCCTGCACGTCCATCAGATTGCGAAAGGCCGCCAAGTCCAGCGCCTGCATACGGCCCATCAGGTCTGATGCGGTGCGCACACGCCCCGGCGTACCGCGCAGTGATAGCACTACCGTCGGCGTCAAAACCACGAAAAATCCCACAAGAATTGCGAGTGTAATCATCGGTTTAATATCCTGCCTAGTTCTTGATTCCATCGCTCCAGCGCGAACTCTGGAGGCAACTCTCTCACCACTACCGGTTCCCTAATCCACAGGAAGACCATCCACACCATCACCGCAACGGCATAGCCGCCCACTTCCATCCAGCTCTGCTGGACAGACGAGATGCTTAAACCCATCATATGAATGGTGAAGCCGGTCAGGGACGCAGCCGCATAAATGCCGAACCCAAAAGCAACCCCAAAAGAAAAGTTGCGCCACGGCAGCGAAAGAGCCGCCGCCATCACAAACAAAATCAACATCAGCCCAAACTGCAGACCGTTCAGCACCCGTGCACCCACAAACAGAGCAGTCATCAGCCGGGTATACTCCGCCCCCGGCCAAAGCCAAACCGAAAGCACGGCCGCCAACAATACGGCCGCCAACGTCCAGCGCCATCCAGTGGCCACCGCTGACTTTAGGCCCTCGTGGCGGGCAAAGACGCCTAGCAGGACTTCGCGGATGACCCCGGCACGAAGTACCGGCGCCAACCCCAGTGCTGTCCAATAAAAATAGAAATAGCGGGAATAGTTCGAGGAGCCGCCAAGCAAGAGGACTGAGCTCGCGGTGGCCGCGAGGACTTCAACACCCAGATAAGCAGCAAAGAACGGAAAGCGCCCCAAAAGACGGCGGTGGGCCAGCGTCGCCAGCAAGGCGAGCTGCAGCCCCACCCTCAGCCATAACAACCCGTCAATCAAAGCGCCTTGAAACTCCATCACCGATATCCAGCCTGTACTCTATTGGCTGGATACGGCAAATCGCAACCCCTTGTTCCAATTACCGAACAAGTCGCTAGAGTTTGATCGGCATGGGGCAGTTCTTGGTTACAGTAGGATCACAGCTGGGAACCGGCAAACCATCCGCCGTCGCCTGAATAGTGAGAGTTACCAGCACAAATGCAAGAACAACCAGCGCACGCAGTGACGATTTCATTGGAATATCCCTCAGTATTAAAGTTGCGCCTTGGCGCACTAGAACATTCTGCTACGGCGCGAGACGACTGCAACATGCACAAAAAAAATGATTTTGTTCCGAAAGTAGAACAAGGATGACTTTTTATTCCGCTCTAGAGGATTTTGCGGGACGAACGCTGGCTGCCCTGCCGAGCCGCTTTGTCCGTCTGCTTTATTTGGCTGGACTGCGTGATGCGCGGGGCGGCTATTCCCATTGGGGGCTGAACCGGATTCATGGTGAGGCGGAAATGCAGAAGGCAGCTGCGGAGTCCCATCGGCACGTCTTTGCCGACCTGTTGCAAACCCCATTGCAGGATTTAGAATCTGACGCCGCTCACGCCAGCAGGCACCAAGGCTCCAGCCCAGAAAAATTGCTGTCCGCGCTGCAACAGCAAGAGCAGACTCTGCTCGCTCCCGATTTGGGACCGGAAAGCCGCAAACACTTTAGTTCAGTGCTGCTGGCCCTTGCCCGTTTGGCCCAGGCGAAGAGTGCTCCCACCCGCCGAGCCTCATAGCCAGTCCTACCACCTGCCCAAGTACCTCAGCATCCTGCGGATGCTTCAGGATGCGCACCGTCACTGGCGATAGCGGGTGTGGCTGCAAAACGATCGAATCCCCGCGCACGGCGCACCAGCAACAGGTGTACCCCTGGCGCGTCTCTACAAAATAAACTGGCCGCTCGTATTCCGAGCGCCATGAGCCTTGCTCAATCTTGGTCTTCGACTCGTCAATCTGCACAAATGCACCCGGCATCATCAGTGGATACATGCTGAAATCCTCACTGCCAATGTAGCCGTAAGAGTATTGGTGGTTGGCGAACTGCGAAAGATAAGAGAGCGGCACCAGCCCCCACTGCTCCACCATACGCCCTAGATTCGCGGTCTTGCGGGGGTCAAAGCTGGGATCCAGCCGCACGGGTATACGCACCGAACTGGTTGGATCCATGACATTCAAAACATGGGTGCGCGGCGGCGACACTAGCGCAACGTCCGAAGCAGCCTCGTTCAAGTCCACGCCAAACCACGACATCAGTTCGCGAAAATCCTTACGGTACACCACCGCCAGCGCATAAAGCCGGTAAATACTAGGAACGATTCCTTTGGTCTCAATATCGGAAAGCCGACTCAACGCGATGCCAAAATCGTCATTCCCGTGACGCGCAGCGATCGCCATCGTCGCGCCTTCCACATCGCGCATGGTTAGCCCCAGTTGCTCCCGCAATGCCCTTAAGTGTTGCCCTGGTGTCAACATCTGCTCCCGACCAACCTTCCCGGTGATTGCCGTTGATTGCCTAAGATCGCCTAAGATGCAGCCAACGAATGTGCCGATTAACCATCGCCGCTAAAATTCATCGAACGACAGAAAGTCCCTCTTGCTTTCCAGAGAAATACGAACTCTTCTGCAAAGTCTTGCGTCGCGAGCCGCAGAGTCTTTTGACTCTAACATTTTCAAAATGTAAACGGGGTCGCCGTACCGAGTGGGGGCACAGCGTGCATCAGACCATTTTCTGATCTGATGCTAGAAGTTTAACCAATCCTGACCGACTTGGGTAACGTGAATGTTGGTTACCAAAGTAATTTACTTCCCCAGAAGTGGGAAATCGGTCGCCAACCGAGCCGTCCGAACCACGGCGGTGGCACGGCGGTGGCACGGCGCTTGAGCTTCCCTCCCCCCCCTGAATCGCCCTAAAAACTGGGGAGCGGCGCCTCGACCCGGATATCGGGCTTCACTTCGACCTTGGCCTTGAGGGAGCGGGCGATCAAGCAGGCCTGCTCGGCCTTGTGCAGAATCCGCACCGCCTTGGCCTCGTCGGCAGCATCGGTCAGCGCCAGTTGCGCCCGCAACACAAAGTGGGTAAATTCCAATCCGCTGCCAACCCGCTCCAGACGGCCTTCCACTTCGGCTTCAATCCGCAGAAAGTGCAAGCTCGACTTTTGCGCGATGCCGCGAAACGACGCCACAAAGCAGGAGGCCAGGGCCGCAGCCACCAAATGCTCAGGACTCCAAAAGCCCGCGTCGCCGCGAAACTCTGGCGGTTGGGAAAATGTCAGGCATTGACGAAAACCATCCGTCTCCACCGTGCCACGGTTGTACACTTCGCTCTGGTGGGCGCTCACTTTGTAGGTAAAAACTTGTCCGTGCTGGCGTTCCTGATTTGGGTCTTGCGGCTGCGCCTGTGACATGGGGCCATCTCTCCCGCTTACATTGTGATTTGTAAGCAGTTTGCGACCGCGTCGGCACATGGCGCTGTGCTACATGGCACGCTGGCTGGTGACTTCGATCACGACCCCATTCCCAGAATGGGCCACAACTCAACGCGCCGCCGCACCCCCGTTGGTCACATCGTCCGGAAAGCGCTTAAAAACGACATCGCGCTCCTTGCCCGCAGACTTGCCCGCCGCATCGTTGGCAAACTGCCTCAGCACCCCTCGCAGCACATAGTAGCCCTCATCGGAGCTTGCCTTAGCTGGCCCTCGCTCCACCTTACCTTTGAATTCATAAGAAACCGCATGAACCACCTGCGTGGTAAAGGTAAGCGTATCGCCTTCCAACTTGCCATCCTTAAAGAAGTGGTCCAGAAACTCGCCGCGATCACTGTCCGAGTCCCCGTAGCGCGACACAAAACCAGTGACTTTCCCCAGCTCGCCCACGCTCACCTGCACAAATTCGCCCTCCGCCAGAAAGGTGTACATTCCCGAATACTCTTCGCCCGGCACCACCTGCTTGGTGGCGGGCTTGGCGGTGGGCGGGGCGGTGGGCGGCGCTTGCGCGGTCAACCCTCCGGAACTTAACAGCAGCGCCACCCCTCCGAGCGCGGCGGCGGCGACCCAGATTCGGTGGAGCAAATATCGCTTCATGTTTCTTCTCCCATCACTGCGCGTACACCTGTTTCCTGGCTTCAGACCCATCCCCCCACAAAGCTGGCACCGCGCTTTGCAGAGTTCCCGGCAATCGGATGCAATGATGAGCGCGCAAGGCGACCCTCGTGAACAAAAATCAGGCTTGCGTCTGGCCAAGCACCAGCTTCCGAAACAGAAAGCTCATTAGGATTTCGTGTACCGTGCCGTCTAAATTTTTCAGCAAGCGGTTCTTGAGTTCAAGATAAGGTTGAGTACCGGCAAACAGGTCCTGCATTACCTCGCAGAAGCGCGGACTGCGGCGCATAAACTCAACCACCCGGTTGGGCACAGCGCCAAAAAAGCGGATATCCGAAAACACGCGCTTGGCGAGCAGCGCGCCATACAGCAGATCGAAGCCAAAGTCGTGGTTGATCTGCTGGCGGTACAGTTCTTCCCGCCGCTGCGGCGCAAGGTCACTGAGCAGGGCTTGGCTGGCTAAATCGCCGGAGCGAACCGCGTAGTAAAGTCCTTCGCCAGTGATGGGATCCACTAAGCCGCCAGCATCGCCGACCGCCATCCAGCCCTCGCCAGCCAAACGATTGTTGCGCCAGCCGTTGTCTTCCAGCGCGGGCAACATATGTCCATAAAAGGTTGCGCCTTCGCGTGAGATGCCTTTCTGCTCCATGTAGGCTTCTAAGCGGACGCGCAGCGCGTGCGCCGCTTCCCCTTTGCCACAAATGCCGACGGATAGGTGATCCGCGCGCGGGAAGACCCAGATATAGCCTTCCAGCCCGCTCAGAAATTGGATGTCAATGTGCTGGCGCTGGCTTGGCACATAGTAACCCAGGGCATACATCGTATCTTGTGCTGTGTACTGGGTGCCCACCGAACGCAGTGGGTTCCGCGCACCCGTGGCGACTACGCAATAGTCCGCGTCTATGCTGCCGTGGCGAGTGCGGATCTTCCAGCCCGCAGCTTGGCGATCAATCCCCAGTACGCGTTCTTGCTCAATCTGAACGCCAGCGCATTCCGCGCGCTCCAGCAACATGCGGTTCAAGACAATCCGCGAGTAAATCACCAGCGGATGGGTGAGACTCATCTTCACCGATCCCGAGGGGATGGCGGCAAGATAAGTATCACTCACTAGCCGCTTTGGCTTGTCGTTCTCCATCAAGTAGGGATATTGAGAATAGGCCTTGTAAGTGATGCCGCCGCCGCAAGGCTTTTCCCATGCCAGCTTCTCATCCAGCAGAATGGTGCGCAGGCCTCCCCGCGCGAGCCGCTCCGCCGCCGACGAGCCCGCCGGACCTCCGCCCAGAATCGCGACCGTCTTCATGCTGGTACACCTCGGCGAATCTGGGTTCCTGCTCTTGACCTCATGCTCTTAACCCCATCTCCTGTTGCTCGCTTCTTTTTGACCGCGTCTTTTTTGCTCGCGTCTTTCTTGCGCCGCATCTTTCTTGCGCCGCATCCAACCTCTATAATCGCGCAAGCCCACCCGGCGATGCGCCGATTCCAGCACAATTGGATGCAATGGTAACTCGCCCCGGCAATCCGCGTGAAGAAAATTCCTTGCCGCCCGGTCATTGGCAGTCACCGGATCAGTTCTGGGTGCCCACCTTTCTGGTTCCATGGACGCCATTCTGGCAATCTTTTTCCACTGGCATACGCGGTCTCGTCCGCAAGCCACCTCCGCCCGATGCCCTGCTCTACCCAGCCGCTGACTATTGGCGCGATGCGCTGGTTGCCGACTGGTTCCCCCGCATTGGATTGCTCCGTTCCGTCGCCAGCCACGTGCTGGTTATCGGTCTCGTCGTGCTGCTGCACTTGGTTGCGTTCCACGGGGTCCGTGGCCCGAGGCTGCGCGATCCTAACGATCTGAGCCACTACGAACTTTCGCCTTATCTCCCGCCGATTCGCTCGGCGAGCGCCAAAGCCAAACGCGCCCAGCAAGGCAAGCCCGCATTCGCACCCCAGACGATTACTTCCACGCCGCCCGAGTCGGACAACACCGAACAAACTGTGGTGCTGCCGAACCATCTGCGCTCCACCCGTACGCTGCCGCTGCCCAATATGGTCGCACTGGATACACCGGTGCCCGCCGCCCCCGATATGCCCAACGTGGGATCCTCCCGCAGCATGAATGCGCCCCGCGATCTGGTAGTGGCGCCGCCGCCAGAACTGGCGCAGTTGCAAGACCGGCGAACCGTTCCGGCGGTTGACTCACCTGCACCAGTGGCACCCGCGCCAGACCTAAAAGCGATCAGTCAGCGGCCCAAGCTGGCCTTGCCGTCGGACATTGTCGCCCCGCCACCAGAAGTAAAGACCCTGACTTCGCGGCAAACCCGCTCCCTGCCCAGTGAAAGCGTGGTGCCGCCGCCGCCCGATCCCATCAAGCTGGCCCGCAGCAGCGCTGCGAATATCGCGCCGACTCTCACCGCAGATGCTCCTAAGCTCGCGGTTCAACCACAGCAGGCAGTGGCCGCACCAGCACCAGCTGCGCCAGCGGCGCCAACTGCGTCTGTAACCGCACAGACTGCCGCCACAAGTGGACCTGCCAAAGCTTCCGGCTCAGCCAGTGGCGCAGGTGCACCTGCCCCGCCCGCTGGCAGCGCTCCGCCTGCAGGTGCACAGAACATGAGTGCACAGAACATGAGTGCACCTGTGGTAGCGCTTAGCCTTCATCCTGACGCCAGCAGCAAGACCCCACCGGAAAGCAACCGGCGCGGCACCTTTTCGGCAACACCTTCTGGCAAGCCCGACGCACCCGGCATTCCCGACCTACATGCCTCCCCTGACGGCAAAGATGCCGGAGCTGGCACCGCTGGTAACGCCGCTGGAGCGGGTGATGGTGCCGCTGCGCGCAATCTGCCTCCCGGCATCAGTGTCGGCATTCCGCCCGCTGGTGCTGCAACCTCGCCAGTCGCAGGCGGCAACTCGAAGGCTGACTTTAAATCGCTTACACCATCGGTGCGACAGACCATTGCCGGCGCAGGTTTGACCCCGCTCCCTCCACCCGCGCCAGAGGCCACGCCAGATGATGATGCCAAGAAGAGCGAGCTGGAAAAGCGATTCTTTCCCGGTCGCCGCACTTACACCATGGCCGTCAACACGCCCAACCTGAATTCCGCTGGGGGCAGTTGGGTCTTCCACTTTGCCGAGCTGAAAGGAGAGTCGGGTGGCGCCAAAGTGCTCGCGCCAGCAGTCCTCTCCAAGTCCGACCCCAAGTATCCATCGGAGTTGCAACGCCGCCGCATGGAAGGCTTGGTCACGCTATTCGCCACCATTCACGCAGATGGGCACGTCAGCGACGTGCGCATTGTGGATGGAGTTTTCCCGGAGTTGGATGAGTTCGCAAAAGAAGCACTGGAGCGGTGGAAGTTCTTGCCCGCACAAAAAAACGGCACTCCCGTCGCAGTCGAAGCGCTGGTGACGGTTCCATTTAAAGCGCGCCGCGCGTTCTAGAGAGCAGGCTCAAGTGCCACGCCTGATGCAGACCACTGCACCGGCTGTACCCGACCCACCACCACCAGCCAGAAAAACGCGCTCAGCAGCCCAATGCAGCCCGTCAACACAAACGCCCAATAGAAATGCCCTGTACGTTGCACGATGACGCCGGTAATCCACGGCGCGACCATCCCTGCTATGTTGCCAAAGAAATTCTTGAAGCCGATCCAGCGCCCCACGGCGGCCGAGCCTGCCAGTGTCTGCGAGATCGCCCAAACCGTGGCGGACAACACTCCGTAGAACATCCCTCCCAAGATCAAGGCCCCGACGGCCCACTCCGCGCTCAGTACAACCGATGCGCTGACGCACAGCGACGATCCAAACACGCCGAAGGCCACAAACGACTTGCGCACTCGTGTGGGCGATGCACCACTTGCCAGCCAGCGGTCGGCGGTCCAGCCCGCCACCAGCGCGGAACATGCCATAGCCAGAAACGCCGACCCTGTCACTAGGCCCGTTTTCTGCAACGAAAAATTGCGCTCACTGTTCAGGTAAGACGGAAGCCAGGTAATCATGAAATAAAGAATATAGTTTGAGCACATCAGGCCTAGAAATGTGCCCCAAGCCGAGCGCTGTCGAAAAATCTCCCACAAGCTGGGGCTGCTCTGCTGTGCATACGCAGCCGTTGCCTCGCCGCGTGGACGCCAGCGCAGCCACGGCACCAGCCAGAGCAAGGTGGCAAGGCCCACCACCACGAAAAATGGTCGCCAGCCAAAGCTCGCCACCAGAATGCCGCCACCCAACGCACCAAAGGCCGAGCCAAAGCCCGAACCGGCGGCGATCACCGAATTCGCACGTCCCTTTTGTGCTTCCGGAAAATAACGCTGAAAGAGTTTCGCGTACGAAGGGTAGGCCACCGATTCCCCCACGCCCAGCACCAGCCGCACCAGCAGCAGCACCGTAAAACCAGTTACCAAGCCCGTCGAGGCCGTCGCTAACGACCACAGTGCGAAGCCGCCAGCCAGCACCCAGCTTACGTCAAAACGATCCACCAGCCAGCCCGCCAAAGGCTGGCACAGGGCATAGGTCCAGAAAAACGACGACAACAGCAAGCCCATTTGGTCAGGCCGCAGGTTTAGTTCGCTCTTCAGCAGCGGTGCTGCGATGGAGAGATTGCCTCGGTCAATGTAGTTGATGAGTACCGAAAGCCCAAGCAGCACCAGCAGGCGTATCTGTGCTTTCGTAAGTTGGGCGCGAGATTCGGTCATAAAAACACAAGGCGCGCCACGGATTCGGGTTCCGGAGCGCGCTACAGATACTAACACCGTGCGTCAGCCCTTACTTGATGCGCGCCTTCTCAAACTCGTCACCGGGCTGCCAGCCTTGCACGGCGGGCGCATTCGCGGCCTGCCAGCCGAGCGCGAAGCCAAACCGCCCCATAAGCGCATTGCCCGCAAAGTCCCACTCCGCTTTGTACTCGTCACTCGGCTGATGGTAGCGGTGCTCAGTGTAGTCCTTGGCCTCCGCCATGCCCCACTCCACTGGATGCCCCCTATACTTCATTCCCTCATTCACGGAGAACGAAGGGATCCCTACCCGCGCCAAGCTAAAGTGGTCTGAGCGATAGTAGTGCCCGGCTTCAGGCCGCGCGTCAGGACGAATCGTCAACCCGAAAACCTTGGCCGTGGCTACGACCGTAGGGTAGAAAGTGGTGCGTTCCGAGCCAGAAACTTCCACCTCTTCGGGAATCCCCAGCGCCGGAATATCGTCGTAGTTCAAGTCGAGCGCGATGTTGCCCGCTGTAACCGGAGGGTGCTTGCCCAAGTACTCAGACCCGAGCAGGCCCTGCTCTTCCGCCGTCACCGACGCAAAGATCATCGAGCGCCTGGGCCGCTCTGGCGCCGCCGCAAAAGCGCGGGCAAGCTCCAGTACCACGCCACAACCGGTAGCGTTGTCTTCCGCGCCGTTGTAGATATTGTCGCCGGGGTCACCAGCGCGAATACCAAAGTGGTCATAGTGCGCGGTGTAAAGCACGGCTTCGTCGCGCAATTTAGCATCGCTGCCCGGCAGAATGCCGATCACATTGTTCGAATCAAAAGGACGCACCGTGCTTTCCAAATGTGCTTGCAGACGCACGCCCAGCGGCACTGGCTTGAACTCGCGACTGCGCGCCGCCGCCATCAGCCCGTCGAGATCTTGCCCCGCCATGCCCATCAACTTGCGCGCTGCCTCCAGCTGAATCCAGCCAGCACTTTGCAGGTTGCCCTGGCGGTCCCGCAGGTAGGAGCTTTCTCCCGACCACGAGTTGCGCACCACTTCCCACGGGTAGCTGGCCATCTCCGTCTTATGAATCAACACCACGGCGACCGCGCCCATGCGCGCGCCTTGCTCGTATTTATACATCCATCGTCCGTAGTAGGTGAGCGCTTTGCCCTTGAAGAATTTCACATCGTCCGAGGGTGGCTCGTTCACCAGCATCACCAGCACCTTGCCCTTCACGTCCACACCCTTGTAGTCGTCCCACTGATACTCCGGTGCCTGAATGCCGTAGCCGACAAACACCATTTGAGCGTCAATATCGGTCGCGGTTTGCTTGGTCTGGTCGCTGGCGACGTAGTCATCTTTGAACGTCAGTACCCATGGCTTGCCCGCGTCCGAACCATGCTCGGGCACAAACGCAAACTTGCTGCTCGCACCCTTCAACTGAATTCCTACCATTGGTACCTTTTGCAGATAGCTGCCGTTGTCACCGCCGGGATTCAGGCCCGCCAAGGCAAATTGCGTGCCAATGTACTCCGCTGCCACGTCGCCGCCGCGCTGGCCGGTGCCGCGACCTTCCAGCAAGTCATGCGACAGATACCGCACATGCCACCGCATATGCTCACCATCCACCGATTGCATCGCAGCCTGCGCCGCCGGGCTCAACCCCGGCACAGTTTGCGCGGAAGCGCTGGCCATCGAACAAACCAATACTGCCAAAACCATAGTCTTGTTCATCATCTCTCCCAAGGGAACAGAACCACCCAATGCAAAAACTCGAAATTAGAGAACCTGCAACCACTCGCCTCAAGCGACCCGCGACCGCAGGTCAGTTCTTTGAGCCTCAACCGGGGCGGAAGGCTGGCACCGGTTCACCCGGGCGGAACATGGAAATGCCCGGCACGTGCGCGCCCGCGGACATCCGCTCCGCGATCAGCTCAAACTCACCCTTATCCCACGAAACACTACTGATCTCGATGCTGCCATCGGGCGAAATCCAAAACACTGTTGGCACATTGGTCAGCCCATAAGCGTTCGAGACCGGATATTTCGCCGCTACGTCGTCCAACGCAATCGGTAATGTCACACCAAATCGCTCGGTGAACTTTGGCGTGTTTTCGGCGGAGTCTTGCGAAATGCCAACCAGTGTCGCGCCCGCGCCATAGGCCAGAAACACGCGCTCATAGAACGGCAGCGCCATTTGGCACACGGGACATCCAATCTTAAAAAACACCAGCACCACCGGCCCCTGTGCCAGCGCGGCATTCAAATCAAACTCGCCACCGAACAGCAACGGCAGCTTGAACAAAGGTGCCTTGGTGCCTTTTCCTAATGCAGCCACGTTCTTGCGGCCTCCGAATATTGCTTTAAAAATGTGCAGCAAGAGCATCCGATTCACCATCTCCGGCGTGACGCGCGTTAGTGTGACGCGGAACAAAAAGCCGCATCCAGCAAATCATACGAAAAACCACTGCCCTGCCATATCTCGCCAAAATCCACCGCGGCCGAGTTAGTAAAGACGATCAGCACCCGGCCCAGCGCAGGTGCCATAATATTGCGCACCTGCACTCCTCCGATGTCGCCCCGGCGTTCCACCAGCGCGATTTTTTGCGCGCAATGCTTAAGCGCAGCGGGAAAAACCCCTGCCAACCGCCGCATCCACCACTTGGTCAAGCGACTGGCGGGCTGGAATCTGAATGGTTCGCGAAATCGAAATGGTTCGCGAAATCACGCTGCCTTACCAGTTTACGGGATTTGGCTCAAACCTATCAGTACGCGGTCAGCACTCCTAAGCGCCGCAGAATCTTGCGAGCCAGCCCGGTAAAAGGAAGCGACTGCAATTCTCTTACCGACACCCAAGACCCCTGACCGCGTGAGCGAGTGCCCGCAATCACTCTCACCTCGTAGTCGGTCACCGTGATGGAGTGCTTGAGCTGCAGCAGGGGAACACTCGCTGCGTCTGCTTCTGCGCTTTCTGCAGTTGGCAGCTCCCACATACCAGCCATCAGGCGCTCTTCCTCACCGCGTTGTACCAGCAGCAGCGCTTTACTACCCTTCGTATTCTTGCTTGCCAGCAGATACGTGACCGTGTGTTTGTGTCGGCTGTCTGCTCTCTTTTCTGCCGAAAGCTGCCCTTGCGTCACGCACCAACGTCGCGCCGGGCATACTCCACACTTCGGCTTACCCGGCAGGCAAATCGTGGCACCCAGCTCCATCATCGCCTGATTCCAGTCTCCGGGACGCTTGCGATCGAGCCACTCGCTTGCCTGCTGCCAATACTCGTCCTTAGAGTTCGGCGGCGCGCCTCTCATGCGTGAACTAACTCGCTCCACATTGCTATCCACCACGGCGGTAGCTTCGCCGAACGCAATGCTGGCGATGGCCGCCGCTGTGTACCGTCCAATGCCGGGCAGGTGCCGCAAGGCGGCTTCGGAGGTTGGCACCTCGCCTGAATATTCCTCTACTACGAGCTTCGCCGCTGCATGCAACATGCGCGCCCGCCGGTAATAGCCGAGGCCGCTCCACTGGGCCAGCACGTCAGCTTCGCTTGCCCGAGCCAATGCCCGGACCGTGGCAAAGCGTGCAGTGAAACGCTGGTAGTATTCGGTGGCAGCCGCAACCCGGGTCTGCTGCAACATTACCTCCGAGACCCAGATTTTGTAAGGATCGCTCGTTTGCCGCCACGGCAGAACGCGCCCATGCGCGTCATACCACGCCAGCAATGCCCGGCGCAGCGCAGGCAAACGACGCGGACTGATCCCAATTCCAAGCATGCAATTCTTGCGCTTCATGTCTGCCGCAGTCTATCAAGCGCGGAGCCCTTGGGCTGAGTACCGGGACATCCTTTACGTTTTAGACTGCGGTCATGGTTTACAAGCCCCTTGTGTTGAGAGTGGGTCTGATTGAGGGTTTTCGGCGGGCTTTACCGATCTTCTGATACATCATGGCCGTCGCCGCAGCCGTGGTAATGTGGGAAGCCCCGCAGGGATTTCCAAGAGGTGTGTTCCATGGCTTGCTTTTGCCGGCACTGAATGTTAACTACCAAGCCAGGTTAGGGTTTGAGACTACAATCGTTCTTCCATGCGAAAGAGACGCTGGGTTCTCCTGATCGTAGTGGCCATCTTCCTCATCGTTTCTGCGTTCGGAGTGAAAGGTGTGATAGACAAGCGAGCGGAGCAGAAGCGCCAAATCGAATACCAGTCGGTGCTCATGGAGTACTCTGGCGTGCTGAAACCTGGCATGACACGGCATGATGTCGAGTCTTACTTACACTCCAAAGGACTCTCGTTTCAGCAGATGTGCTGTGTTGGCGTAAGACGAAGTGCATGGGCTGACCTCGTGCGAATCGGTAAAGAGAAAGCTCCCTGGCCTTGCAGCCAGCTCAACGTCTACGTAGCTCTTGAATTTGAGATGGCTGAGCCGCATGGCATCATTCATGACGCTCGCGATTCTGACAGGCTCGAAGATGTAAAGCTGTTTCCACAGCTGCAAGGGTGTCTCTAACAAGATCAAGTTGACTTATGCTCAGAGTGCTGGACGAAACCGCAATTCGGAACTTTTGAACTCACCCAGCTCGGTGTTATGGAAGTAAACCCGGTGCACGTCCTCATGGCTTTCTGCCGATGTTGCGAATGGGGAATTGTGCGGCGTGCGTGTCAGATCGAGCAGGCCCTCAGGCCCAACTTCGTCGCAGCGCTTGATCCACTTATAAGCAGTTGGACGCGAGATGCCGTACTCGTGACACAAGTCGGTCACGGACATTTCTCCCTTCTGATAGCTCAATAAGCACTGTAGGCGTTGGTCCACGGTTCCAGTCACTTTCCAAGGCATAAACGCATCTTCTTGCGCCAAGCCAAAGCTGGGAAAGCCAGTCTGTTCTCCGCCATGGTGTAAACCATGTCTCCGGTCTGTTTTGTAAAGCATCTCCCCGGTATGCTCATTGGACGCGCCCCATCGCGGCCTTTTCTAACCTTTAGCCTTCAACCTCGTCTAAGCGGGGGTGCCAAGGAGTATCTGGCTGAACATTGACCGGCCCCTCGCCGCATCTAATAATCGAGAGTGAAGTCATGCTGGCAGGAGTGTGCACCTTGGACGATTTGAAGGGCAAGTTTGAAGAGACGATGAACAAGGCGGGCGAGCGGGTTCGCGCAGGCATGGAAGAACTCAACAAGAGTTTCAGTCAGGCCGCGCCGCAGCTTCAACACGATGCCGACGAGATCATCCAATACCTCAACGACGAAGTGGTGCCTGCGGTACGCACTCGTTCGGCGGAAGCAATGCGGCTGGCATCGGAAAAACTGCGCCAACTGGCCGAACAATTTGACCGCAAGTAGCAGCATCCCCATGCGCCTGACGACCCTATCGTCGCCACCACAGCTCGCCCCGTTGGCGCTGCTTGCCGCGCTGTGCCTGCTGGCCTCAGCTTGCGGACACAGGAAGCCACACGTCAGCGTGCCGCCGCCGCCCGAGCCACCTGAGCAAAACGCGCCAGCGGGGTCCGGTAAACCGGCCAACAAACCCGCCAACAATGCCACCAATGCCACCAAGAAGTCCACACACAGTGGTGGCGGCGATGCGGCACAACAGGTTGTAATCCCCCCGCCAGCCAGCGACGTCCTGTTCTCCGAGACCGGACTTGCTTCGTGGTACGGCGCAGCCTATCACCGGCAAAAAGCCTCCAATGGCGAAATTTTTGACATGAATGGCCTCACCGCTGCTCACCGTACCTTGCCGCTGAACTCCGTGGCCCGCGTCACCAACCTGAAGACTGGAGCGAGCGCCACAGTCCGCATCACCGACCGCGGGCCGTTCGTCACCGGTCGCGTGCTTGACCTTTCTCAGGGTGCCGCCAAAGCGGTAGGCGTGTACTTGCCGGGCGTGGCGCAAGTGCGTGTGGACGTACTTTCTTCGCCCGCCCCCCTGGGCAGCGGAGGCCGCTGGTGCGTACAGATTGGCGGCTTTACAGAAGAAAGCAACGCCGCCTCACTCAAGGATGAACTCAGCGCCCACTACCCGCAAGCCACCGTACAGCAATTCCGAAGCGTCGTCGGTTCGTGGTGGCTGCGCATCCGCCTGCCCAAGGACGACAAGGCACTCTCCGAGCGCATCGTCCGTGACACCACTCCATCCCAAGGTGCGGTCTTTCTCGTCCGGCTCGATTAAGTCCGGCCCGATTCAGTCCGGCTTCTTACTGCGCGGGCCCAATCACGTGCAGCCCGCACTCGGTTTTTTCCAGATGCGGCCAACGCCCGGCTCGTTCGTCTTCTCCCGGCAGAATTGCACGAGTGCAATTCGTGCAGCCAATGCTTGGATAATTCCGGTCGTGCAGCACGTTATAAGGCACGTGGTTGGCGCGGATGTACTCCCACACCCGCTCCTTGGTCCAGTCGGCCAGCGGATTGATCTTCACCAACCCGTACTTGGCGTCCCATGAAATTTTCTTGGCCGTCGCGCGACTGGCGGTCTGGTCGCGGCGCACGTTGGTGACCCACGCATCGAGTTCGCCCAGCTTGCGGCGTAGCGGCTCTACCTTGCGCAGCTCACAGCAACGGTCAGCATCCCGCATCCACAGCGCTGCACCGTAGGCATCTTCTTGGGCCTGCGGACTCTGCTCGGGCATGGCGCGCTCCACCTTCACGCCGTAGCGCTGCTCAATGCGGTCCATCAGTTCATAGGTTTCTGGGAACAAGAATTCCGTGTCTATGGTAAAGAGGCGGAAGAATCGCGGCCGCAGCCGCGCCGCCAGATCAATTGTCACCATACCTTCTGCGCCAAATGCTGTGGAGATCGCCACCCGCTCGCCAAAGCGGGCGAATGCCCACTCCAGCACCTGCTCTGCGTCCCACCTTTCAGCGTCGGCTGGAGGAATAAACGTGAAGTCGCCTAGCTCCCACCCCGGACCGACCGAAGCCCCCGCGCCACCGATGGGCGTGGCCTCGCTCCAAACCGCATCGCCGACGGCAGCGCCCGCCGCATCCCCCGTTTGCTCATTCCAGAAGTTCACCCGGCTGGGGTCAAAGGTCTGGTAGCCACCGAGCACGGTCGAAAAGAAAATATCCGAGGGCAGCGCCAACGCCTGTCCTTGCGGTGACTTCGTGATGTCTGCCATCGGTTCTGCTGCTTCCGCTGCCCCATCCCACCAGCCTTGCGCCTCGGCCACCTCAGGCAGATACGATTCCACATTGCCAAGTGTCACGACTTCACCAATCACCAGCAGCGTGGGTGCAGGCAGATCCGGCGCGCGGTGCAGACCAGCCAGCGTAGTGGCATACACTCGCTGCTGCGGCGTGGTCGCTTGCGAAATCATCGCACACGGCGTGTGCAGCGGATTACCCGCCGCAATCAGCCGTTGCGCAATGCCAGCGCGGTCGCGCCCCGGCATGTAGACCACCACCGTAGTGTCTGCCCCGGCAAAGCGAGTCCAATCCGCACCCTCACGGCCTTGCGCGGTTTGCGCCGTCACAAACACCACTGCCGACGACGCTCGCCGATGCGTCATGGGGATCTGCGCTGCCGCCGCCGCGCCAAAAGCCGACGTCACGCCCGGCACAATTTCAAAGGCCACGCCCGCCTCTCGCAACGCTTCCATCTCTTCCGCCAACCGCCCAAACACCAGGGGATCGCCACTTTTCAGCCGCACCACCTGCTTGCCAGCCTTCGCGTGTTCCACCAGCAGAAAGTTGATCTCCTCCTGACGCACCGCGATGTCACGGCCTTTCTCGTGGTCGGCGCTGCGCTTGCCCACGTAGCGCACTTCGGCCGTGGCCGGCACCAGCGCCAGCACTTCGGCGGAAACCAGATCATCGTGCAGCACCACATCAGCCGCTTGCAGCGCCCGCTGCGCCTTGATGGTCAACAGCTCAGGATCGCCCGGCCCGGCGCCCACCAGCCAGACTTTGCCCGGTTTGCTTCCGGCCCCATGCAGCTTTCGTTGTGCTTCGCTCAATCCGCCACCCCCACCGCATTCGCCGTGCTAGCCACGCCCGCCACGGCCGCCACGGCCGCCAACGCCGCATCCACTGCCTCACGCCGGGCCAAGCCAAACAGCAATTCTCTTTTTGCTTCCGCAGAGAGCGCACTGGCGCGAATGCGCTGACGATTTTCGCCTAACTCCGCCACCAGATCGCCATACTCCGGGCCGTACTGCTGCTCCAAGTCTTTGCGCAACTTCTGCGCCAGAGCCGGACTGTGCCCCGCCGTCGAGATCGCGATTTGCAGTTCGCCGCGCCGCACCAGCGCACCGTAGTAGAAGTCGCAGAGCGGCGGCACGTCCACAACGTTGCACCAAATGCCACGCCGCTGCGATTCGCCAAACACCTGCTCATTCACCGCAGGCTCAGAGGTAGCTGCAATCACCAACTGCGCGCCCTCAAGGTCACTCAGCGCAAACTCACGCGGCGCAAACTGAACGCGGCCCGCGTTCGCCCACGCTTGCACCGTGTCAGTCGCCCACGTGGCCACCACGCGAATCCTCGCGCCTGTGCCCAGCAGGCTGGCGATTTTCTGTTCGCCAATCAATCCCGCGCCCACCACCAGTACCTCGCGGCCAGAAAGCTTCAAGAAGACCGGAAACAAGCTCTCTACTTGATGGAGCGGTGCTTGAGCCGAAACGTCAGTGCTCATGCGCCCACCCCGCCCGGCACTGTGCCAGAAGGTAAGTCACGGGCCGCGGCTTCCGCCGTCGTTCCCGCCAAAAGCCCCCGCAACTCTTCGTCTTGATGCCGTGCCAAAAAGCCCCGCAGCGGCTCGCTGCCAGCGCGCTGCGTTTGATACGCATTCAGCAGGCGTTCAATCGCGTCCGGAACCTCCGTCGCCAAACAGCGATAGCCCACAGGCCGCGCCGTAGCCTCATGGAATCCCAAAGCACCGCCTACGCAGAAGTAGTACGCATCCTTCAGACCTTCCGGCGTCTTAATTTTCTTACCCTCGATGCCAATATCTGCAATCCAGTGCTGGCCACAGCTATTCGGACAACCGGTCACATGCAGCTTCAAATGCTGGTCAAAGCCCGGCAGCCGGTCTTCCAGTTCGCCGGTCAGCCAGCGGGCAAAGCCTTTGGTCTCAGTGAGCGCGAGTTTGCAGAATTCGCTGCCAGTGCACGCTACCGTGCCCCTCGCAAACGCCGAGCCACCTACCGTCAGCCCAATCTTTTCCAGCTCGGCGGCCAATTCCGCCGCGGTTTCGCTGGGCACGTTGACGATCAAAACATTCTGCATCAGCGTCGTGCGGATATCGCCCGTGCCGAAGCGTTCGGCCAACTCGGCTACCGCAAAAAGTTGCTCGGCGCTCATTCGACCGCGCAGCACGGTAGCACCTACATACGAAAGTCCCGGCTGCCGCTGCGGATAAATCCCCACATGGTCGCGGTACACACTCTCGGGTCGCGCTTCCTCCACCGCCGGTTCCAGCGCAAAGCCCAGCCGTCGCTCCAATTCAGCCAAAAAGCTCTCTGCCGTCCAGCCATGCTTCAGAAACAAGTACTTGAGCCGCGCGCGGTCGCGATGTTCGCGTAAACCATCTACTTCGCGAAACAGCTCAGCCACCGCTTTGGTTACCGCCACCGCCTGCTCCGGATGCACAAAGCAGTTCAGCTTCGCCGCCAGATGCGGCTCGGTGGAAAGCCCACCCCCCACACGCAACGAAAATCCCACCACGCCATCGCGGCGGCGCACTGCCGTAAGGCCCACATCGTTGATCTCAGGATGCGCGCACCACTCGGAGCAGCCACTGATAGAAATTTTGAACTTGCGCGGAAGGTTATAGAACTCAGCATTCACCGAGAGGGTGCGGGCCACCTCGCGTGCTATCGGCGACGCATCGTAGATCTCATTCGCGTCGAGTCCTGCCACCGGACATCCCGTAACGTTACGCACCACATCGCCACAGGCACCTTTGGGGTCAAGGCCCGCCGCCCACAGTGTTTCTAGAACTTCGGGTAAAGACTCGATCGTCACCCAGTGCAGTTGGAAGTTCTGCCGCACGGTAATGTCTGCAATGCCCCGCCCATGCTTCGCAGAAACGGTGGCAATCGTGCGCAGTTGATGCGCGGTCAGAATGCCGTTGGGTGCCTGAATTCGCAGCATCAGGAAGGGCAGCGCTTTGCCTTCGCCGCCTGTACCACCGGTCACGCCCGCGCCGTCGCCCTGGGTGTAGATGCCCCACCACTTAAAGTAGATATTCAGCCACGGTGGCGGAATCGCGGCGAAGCCTTCGCGAGCAAACCGCCGCAACTCCTCGAGTGCGTCCCACGGGTTCAACTCGCGCTTTAGGCGTTCCACGCGCTGCGCTTTGGTCTCTGGGGGCGGAGCGGCCACCGAGGCTGCGCTTGGCATTTCGCTCGCGTTTCCCACTCCTGCCGTGCCGGACGTGCTAGACGTGCTTGCTGTACTCGACATGCGGTTGAATCTCCTCAAAGCTAACTAGACTGATCTAACTAGACTGACCTAACAGAACTGGCCTAACGGGACTGACCTTACTGGAGCGTGCCCACTGCATAAAGCAAAACCCACCGCCAGTTGCGTCTGGCGGTGGGTGGATGAGTGCTCGTTTGCTGTAGAAATTCTAGGTCAGCAAACCTCCATCGCCCAAACGCACAGACGCACAACAGGCGTGGGTACACATGGCCATGGCCTCGGCAACAGAAATAAAGTACATAGGCGATAGATTAGCCATCAGAAGAAAAAGCTGCATAATATTTCGCAGAATCCGCAATTGAAATTTTGCATGGAGTGAATTCAAGTTTTGCGCGGTCAGAAGATTCACGAAAGGCGTTCGTGCGTCAGCGTAATGCCTACTATAGTAATATAATTAGCTTACATTCATTTTTGACACACGTTCCAAATCTCCGCAACCCACGGCTCACCCCCACCCTCCCCCTAGGTTTGATATCCTGCACCCGCCGGGATACCCCCGCCGAGGTCATCATGCTTAACTGCCTGTTCTGCCGCATTATCGCCGGGGAGATTCCCGCCAACAAGGTGTACGAAGACGCCGACACCTTTGCTTTTGAGGACCTGCACCCACAGGCTCCGACTCACGTCCTGGTCGTGCCCAAAAAGCACATTGCTGACTTGGCTGAAGCCGCCGCGACCGATGCGAATGTGGTGGGATTGTGTCAGTTGGCCGCAGCCGAAATCGCCCGCCAGCGCGGGTTGAGCAAAGGCTATCGCACCGTCGTAAACGTCGGCCCGGATGCGGGCCAGACGGTTTTTCACCTGCACGTACATCTGCTGGGAGGCAGAAGCCTAAGCTGGCCGCCGGGCTAGCCGAGACGCCAGAGACAGCCGGCGACAGCGCCATGCTGTCCCCAGTTCCAACACCCAGAACCTAGGCTAGTGGCAACTCTAGACCACGGCACGGGAAGCAGGCTCAGGCATTTCCTGCGTAGCATTATCTGGTGTGGCATGGCGGCGCAGTAACTGTGGCAGGTTCTGCGAAAACGCCGAACGCGGCAACACCATATCGCATCCCGCCTCGGACGCGGCCACTTTTAACTCTCCCTGCACGTGGCTCACAAATCCCACAATACTCGTGGCTTTTTTCAGCTTTGAGCGCAGTTTGGTGATGAGTGGCAGCGGCTTGGTACCGTTGTTGTTCAAATCCACAATCACCAGCGCGATCCGCTCGCCTTCTGGCATATGCAGATGCTCCAGCAGGTCTTTATCCGTCTTCTGGAAGTCAACCTTAATGCCAAGCTTGCGGGCGGTTTCCTGAATCTTTGCGCTGAAGAACAGATCCTCTACAAACGCGAAAATATGAGGCTGGGGCCCGTCAAAGATGGGCAAGGGATCCAGATCGGTCGGCAAGCCGCTGTGGCTTCGGCCGCCACGATTGCTTGCATCGCCCCCACCGGTGTTGTAGTTGTGATCCATGGGCGCGGTGTAGATGCCGCCGGGATTATTCCGCGATCCCGGGCTCTTCCGCTGCTGCTGCGACCGGGACTTGGACTGTGACTGGGGCTGGGATTGGGACTGGCCGTTCTGTCCGCTTTTGGCGGGACGCCGGCCCCGGCGTTTCCTCCCCCGGCCACGTGGCCCGGGGGGATTCTCTGGTGCAATCATCATGCGGTTTTTCTCATGGCGCGTTATGGCTGAATGATTTCCAGAATGACATCCAGAAAAGTGGTGGTTCTGGGATTTCCCCATGTGGCCGGTCGTGGCATAAGCCACACACCTCAGAAAGCACCCGTCCACCGGGGAATTGTCTCGCTTGAAGATTCAGCTTTTGCGTTCGTTCAAAATTGCGTCAATCGCGAGTCGCGCGACGCTCGATCACATCAGAAGGTGCGATCTACTCGGGAACAAATAGATGGTAACCCCCTGCGCCCAATCAACGCAAGTCAAAAAACTTGCGCGCTGCACCAACAGTCACCAAACCAATCCCAGTTTGGAACCAGTGTTGTCTTTCTTTGGGGAGTCTTTGGTGGGCACAGCAGGACTCGAACCTGCGACCTCACGCGTGTGAAGCGTGCGCTCTAACCAACTGAGCTATGCGCCCAAACACGGCACCGCGCTATGGCAACCGTCTTAAAAATAATAGCAGAGTTACCCCTCCCCATGCGTCCGTGCTGCCGCAGGCGCCAAACACCAAGGCCCAGGGGGAGGTACCGCCAACAGCGCCAACAGCTTTACGGTGCTGTAGCGCCACCGAACCACCTGTAGCGCCGTGTGGCGGTGCTTCCGCACCAAAGCGCTACTTTTCAAGAAGTATGCCAAGCAGTATTCTAAGAGGCCCGCCGGAGCAGATGCTCCGGCGGGCCTTCACTTTTGGGGCCAATCACCAAAGTGCACATCAATATTGTGGGCACTTCTGCGTCAATTCTTTACAAACCCATGATACGATTGCACATAAAGCTGTCGCGCCGTGTGGGATATTTGGTGCGGAAGCGCAACTTTCCGTTCCGAATTGGGTTAGCTAAGTTGTGAGCAGCGTTACCATTCGCCGGATGCCTCCAATCATGGGAATCATGCCTGAGCGTAACGCCCAGCCACTACCGGAGCTTGCGCGGATGACTGGGCTAGCCTTGGAAGAGACCGACGACGCCGCATACATGCTGCGGGTGAAGGCTGGCGACGAGGCTGCATTTGGTTACCTGGTGCAGAAATACCGCCGCGCCATGGTGGGGTTCATGTATCGCAGTTCCCACAATCAGGCGGCGGCTGAAGACTTGGCGCAGGAAGTTTTTCTCCGGGTCTACCGCTCGCGCGAAAGCTACGAGCCGACGGCCAAGTTCACCACCTGGTTGTACCGGATCGCCACCAACCTGGCGGCGAACCATGCACGGGATCATAAAAACGAGCGCCCCGAAAAACAGGTGCTGCTCGATGAACCCAGCGGGGAAAATGGTCAGACGTTCGACCTGCCAGATCCGTCTTTATCCGCTGAGCAGCATCTGCTGCGGCGGGAGCGCATGGCGGGCATTCGGCGCTGTGTGGAAGCACTGCCCGAAAGGCAGCGCAATGCCGTGCTGATGCACAAGTTTCAGGGACTCGATTACAAAGAAATTGGCGGCGTGCTGAGTCTGAGTGAGTCGGCTACCAAGTCATTGTTGTTTCGCGCGTACCAGAGTTTGCGCGAGCAGTTGAAAGAGTATGTTTAGGAGTCGCACCATGAATTTCAACGAGATTCCCGGCCAAGTGAACTGTAGTGAAATTCGCGAGAGCATGCTGGAAGTGGCTTCCGGCACCAAGCCCTCCCCCGCGATGGCAGATCACCTGCTAGCTTGCAGTGTGTGCGCCACAGAACTGGCTGAGTTCCGCCAGACCATGGCCATGCTCGATGAGTGGCAAGTCCCCGAGCCATCACCGTACTTTGATACTCGCCTGATGGCGCGAGTGCGCGAACAACAAACCTTGGCCGCCACCCGTAAGGGTTGGCTAGGCTGGATGTGGAAACCGGTTCTGGGCGCTGCCATGGCCACCGCGATGTTGGCGGGCGTAGCCGTCTATCGCCAGAGCACAACCCCACCGCCTCAGCAAGCCGCGATCAAGCCAGTGGTTTCCGTACCCGCAGACCGGGGCACAGCAGTGGCCGACCTCCAAGCTTTAGACGAGAGCCGCCAGTCTTACTCGGATTTTGAAGTACTGGATGAGCTACAGCCCGATGGAACACAAGCTTCAGCGAATCAGACGAATTAGTAGTCACCAAATGGCAGTAGATTCACCTTCCACTGCGAGTGGCGTGCGAGTGAAATTGAAATCGAAATTGAGATGAACCCGAAACTCTACATCCCGGCGCTGTTCCTGAGTCTGCTGGCTGCACTGCCGGCATCGGCCCAGCGCGCGCAACCGTTGCGACCGCAGCAGCACCCCCAGCAACAGCAACATCCCAACGCCCGGGGAGGAGGACAACATCCCGCAGCGCACGTGGGAGACTGGCTACGCCAGTATCGCAGTCTGCCAGCAGGTGAACAGGAAAAGGCTCTGCAAAATGACGGCCAGTTCCGCCAGTTGCCGCCTGCTATGCAGCAGCGTCTAAAAGAGCGTCTAAATACCTTCAGCAAACTGAGTCCCGAGCAGCAAGACCAGATGCTGAAGCGTATGGAGGTTTGGGAGCATTTGACCCCCGACCAGCGGCAGAGCGTCACCAACATGCAAGGGCGAATCCGTCAGATGCCGCAGCAGCGCCAGCAACTGATAGTGAGTACCATCCGCCATATGCGCCAGATGTCGCCCGAAGAACGGCAGAAGCTCATGGCTTCAGAGAGCTATCTAAGCAACTTTTCGCCAGAAGAGCGGCAGACGCTGAGTCAGGCCATGCAACTGCCCTTTGCCCCCCCAGGAACGGAAAGCGACCAGGGTGCAGGTGCCGCCCCCGACGAACAGTAAACGACAGTAGGCAAGAGTAAACGCACAGTCTTCACCTAGCCTTCACCTAGCCTTCACCTAGCCTCTCGATAAGCCCACCCCGACGCCCTCCCCCTGCGGAGGGCGGCCGCTTTTGGGCCCTCCTTACTGCGCTGATTCTCCTTATTGGTTCTAGGTGGCGGCTCTGCGTGGTAGCATCGTCCGCAGATTCGCCTGATTCATCACGAGGTGGCTGATGCACTCACACTATTTTTCTTGTTCGTTGCTTCGCCCGATTCGAATCGCGATGATGGCTGCGGTTCTGGCCAGTCTTGCTCCACTCGTGGCCGCCTCAAGTGCCCTTGCCGCTCCGCCGCCGACGCGCAAGGTTGCGGCTCAAGCGAATCATCCTCTTGCCGACCCGAGCATTGCCGCAGCATTGCAGCAGGTTTCCTCATCACGCATTCAAGCCACCATCGCCAAGCTGGTGAGCTTTGGCACGCGGCAGACGATCTCCGCACAAGACGCTGACTCCATTGCCGCTGGACGCGGCATCGGGGCTGCCCGCGAGTGGATCCGAGCGGAGTTCGAGCGCTACGCAAAGGATTGCGATGGGTGCCTTGAAGTGAAGACCGACAGCTTCTTACAACCCGCCGCAGACCGCATTCCCGCCCCAATTCAGTTGACGAATGTTTATGCGGTGCTGAAGGGGGCTGACCCGGCGAATGCGGATCGGGTAGTACTGGTCACCGGCCACTATGACTCGCGTAACAGTGACACGCTCGATGCCAAGGGTGGCGCTCCCGGTGCCAACGATGACGCCAGCGGCACTGCCGTGAGCCTCGAATGCGCCCGTGTGCTAAGCCAGTTGAGCCTGAAATACAAATTTCCCGCGACCATAATCTTCCTTACCGTCGCAGGCGAAGAGCAAGGATTGAATGGCAGCGGCCACTTCGCCAAATTCATGCGTGAACAGCAAGAGGCTGCGGGATGGAAGCTCGAAGCAGTGCTGAACAACGACATCGTGGGCGGCGACAAAAGCCCGGGGCAAGATGCTGCCGTGGTGCGCGTGTTTAGTGAAGGCCTGCCCGCTGCGGCGGATGAAAAGCAGATCGCCCGCATTCGTGGCCTGGGCGGTGAGAGCGATTCTCCATCGCGCGAACTGGCGCGCTATGTCGCTGAAACCGGACGCAACTACAACACCGGCCTCAAACCCGTGCTGACCTTTCGGCTCGACCGCTATCTGCGCGGCGGCGACCACTACTCGTTCAACAAAGAAGGCTTTGCCGCCGTTCGCTTCACCGAACTGCAGGAGAACTACACGCGCCAGCACCAGAATGTGCGCTCGGAAAACGGCATCGCCTACGGCGATACGCCCGATCATGTGGACTACAACTATGTGGCTCGAGTGGCGCGGCTCAATGCCGCAACGCTGGCATCGCTCGCCTCGGCACCCGCGCCTCCAGCGAACGTGAAGCTGCTGGCCAAGGACTTGGAGAATGTCTCCACGCTAACGTGGGATGCCTCACCCGGCGCCTTGGCGACGAGCTACGAAGTAGTGTGGCGGACAACTTCCAGCCCGGATTGGGAACATAGCAATAGCGCCGGAAGCAAGACCACAATCACCCTGCCGATTTCAAAAGACAACGTGATTTTCGCCGTGCGCTCCGTCGGCAAAGACGGGCACAAGAGTCTGCCAGTCGTGCCCGCGCCGGAGCGGTAGGGACCAATCTTTCCTTTTAACTTAAGCGCGTTGAAGCGGTAAGCGACATTTATCGCATCAAGTTCTTCGCCACGAACACCGCATTCGCCGGGCGTTCCGCCAATCGCCGCATGAAGTAGGGATACCACTCCGTCCCGAAGGGAATGTAAACCCGCATCCGCCAGCCCTCTTTCACCAGCTTTACCTGCAGGTCGCGACGAACCCCGTACAGCATCTGGAACTCGAATTGTTCGGGCGCGATTTTCTCGGCTCGGGCAAAGCGCGTCGCCTCCTCGATCATCACCGGATCATGCGTCGCCAGCCCATGATAGATGCCGCTCTTCATCATCATCTTCATTAGCTTGCCGTAGTTCGCGTCCACATCTTGCTTTTCTGGAAAGGCAATGTCCGCAGGCTCTTTATATGCGCCCTTGCACAAGCGGATGCGGATGCGGTCGCCCAGCAAATCTTCTACATCTTTCTGCGAGCGATGCAGATACGCCTGAATCACCGCGCCGATGTGACCCGCGTGGCCGGGGCGACGGTGCAGTTCGCGAACAAAATCCACCGTGCGCTGGGTGTAAGGTGAGCCTTCCATATCAATGCGAACAAAGCTGCCCATGGCCGCCGCGTGCGCCACCAGATTGCTCACCATTTCAATCGCAGCCGTCGGGTCCACGTCGAGACCCATGTGCGTCAACTTCAGGCTGACATTGGCGTTCAGGTCGCGCAGCGCGATTTGCTCCAGCAAATCTACATACAGCGCGACGCTATGCCGCGCCTCATCGAGGTTCGTCACGTTTTCGCCCAGGTTGTCGAGCGTCGCGCTCATCCCGATTCGGTTCATCTCCTCGGTGGCGCGGAGGGCATCGTCAATGAAATTACCTGCCACAAAGCGCTGGGCAAAGCGGCTGCCAAAGGCGGAATCCTCCGCAAACGAGCGAATGCGCTTGCTCTCGGACATGTAGAGAAAGAGCTGCTTCAACAAGATGAGGCCTCCGGCAAACACAGGCAGGAATGGTCAGGGATGTTTTATCACAGCCGGAGGCAAGGTAGGGTGAGCGGTGGCACACGGACCCCTTAGAGCCGGTGGTGGTGCTCCAGGAACTTCTCAACCTCCAGCGCGGCCATGCAGCCGGTGCCAGCCGCGGTAATCGCCTGGCGATAGCGGCGATCCGAAACGTCTCCGCTGGCAAACACGCCGGGGACCTTGGTGAACACGTAGTCGGTCGTCTTCAGGTAGCCATCCATGTCGGCATCAAGCTGGCCGGCGAAAGCGCCTGCGTTGGGCACGTGGCCTATGCCCAAAAACAGCGCGCTGGTGGGGAAGTCCCAAACCACGTCGGTCTTCAAATTCCGCAGCTTCAGGCCGGTCACTTCTTTCGCCGAAACGTCGTACACATCCTCCACCACCGTATCGGTGAGGAAGGCAATCTTCGGATTCGTGCGGGCGCGCTCTAACATGATCGCCGACGCGCGAAACTCCTCGCGGCGGTGAATGATGGTGACTTTGCTGGCAAAGCGAGTAAGGAATGTGGCTTCTTCCATCGCGGTATCGCCGCCGCCAATCACTACTACTTCTTTGCCGGAAAAGAAAAATCCATCGCAGGTGGCGCACGAAGAGACGCCATGGCCAATCAGGGCCTGCTCATGCGGCAGCCCCAGCCAGCGCGCCGAAGCACCACTGGCGATGATGAGCGTATGGGTCTGAAGCGTGTCTTTGCCCACCGTCAGCTTGAACGGACGCTGGCTCAGGTCGGCCGCCGTCAAGTGCCCCACACGATATTCTGCGCCAAACTTCTGCGCCTGCTTTTTGATGTTTTCCACCAATTCGGGCCCTTGAATACCGTCTGGAAAGCCGGGAAAGTTTTCTACCAGCGTGGTGATAGAAAGCTGCCCGCCGGGCTCATGCCCTTCGATCACCAGCGGCTTTAGGTTGGCGCGCGCGGCGTACAACGCAGCAGTATTGCCGGAACAGCCAGAGCCAAGGATCACAACATTGCGAATCGTATCGGTCATAAGTAGTCGGTGCAGTCGGTGTAGTCGGTTCAAGCGCGAAATCAGTCCAACAGGTCTTACCCGTTTAGATGGCGGAAGGCGCATTTCGATGCGCCGGTACCACCCTGCGACGGCTAACGCCCTGAGCTTATTGCCTTTTGCAGTCTTTTGGAGTGCTTGCCTGCGATTGTAAATCAGCCGCACCGGCGGCGAAGGTTGTTAAAATCCAGAGATGGCAAACCTGTGTCTAGTCTATGGAATGCGCCTGCTGCCAGCGGACGATATCGCTGAACTCGGCGAGGCGACGATTAAGCTAAAGAACGGTCGCGAAGCCCACGTCACTCTCCACGTGCTGGAGGGCGGCAAAGAAGAGATTGAAAAACAACTGAAGATCAGCGTGGACTCATTCTTCGACTTCTACCCCGAAATATAGCCGCGCCGCGGCCTACTCCGCATGGTCCGGGGGGCATACCCGGCGGTCATCGTGGCGAAGTGCCATACACCTTCGGCTCAGATTTCTCGTCCAACTGCCTATAATCATCGGAGAGGTGTTCGTGGTCTCCCGCTGGCTGCATGAAATGCAAATCGGTCTAAAACTCCGGGGCTGGTACCCGCAGAGCCGAATCGCGCGCCTGACGGTTTACACGCTTGCCGCGCTGCTCGGCTCAGAAGCGCTGGTGGTACTGTTTGGCCTGCTCGGCTGGACCACGCCAGCCACCTGGCTGAGTAGCCTTGGCATTTTTCTTCTGCCGCTGCTGGTCGTTCTGCTGGCCATCCTTGCCTTCCGCTGGCTCAAGCAGAATCTGATGTGGCGACTGCGCAACCGGCTGATCGTCACCTACGTCTTTATTGGCGTCATTCCCCTGGTGCTGCTGGCCACCATGGCGGGCGTAGCCTTCTACCTTTTTGCTGGCCAGTTCGCCAACTTTCTGGTCACCAGTTCCCTGGATGAACAACTGGAAGGTTTGCGCTCGGCGGGCGTGGTGGTCGCGCATGAAATCTCCGCCCACGGCGTGCCCAGCCAGAAGCTCGCCCCTTACCTTACGCAACTGGAAAGCACACACCCGGAGTGGGCGGGCCGCGTGATTGAGGTGTGGCGCGATGGCAGGCAGGTGTATCCGGAAGGCACCGCTGTGATTGATCTGCCCGACTTTATTCGGCAACCCGCCAACGCCAAAAAAAAAGACTTTAGCAGTCTTGCCGATGATCACGGTGCCCTGTTCCTGCGGGCCGCCGTTTCCATTCCTGACCGCAACTCACGCCTTACCGTGGTGGTGAGTGAAGCCTTTAACAAAGCGCTGCTCGCTCGCATTGCTGACGGATTAGGGCAACTTACGCTTTTCACGGTAGACATGGACGCAGCGCCGGCGGTGAACGATACCACGTCTACCGGCGCCAAGCTGGATCTGAAACGCTCCGGCAGCAGCTCCGGACCCGTTTCCATGAACGGAAAAGCACCCAGACTGGCTCTTTCTGCGGGCGACCTGCCCCCGGCGGCCCGGTTTTTAGATCTTGAAATCCCCTTCGGCACACCGCTTGCCGTCTCCAATTGGACTTCTGGCGAGCGCAGCGTCAGCGCCCTGATGCAGGTACGCACCCGGCCTTCCCTGCTCTACGGGCGCCTCTTCGGAGCCCTTGGGCAGTTTTCTTCGGCCGTGGAATACGCCTTGTTCGCCATCGCAGCCGTCTTCGCTTTGATCGAACTCTTTGCACTGCTGGTTGGTTTGCGGCTCTCTCGCACCATCACCGGATCGGTGGCCAACCTCTATGACGCCACCGGACACATCAATGCCGGAGACTTCAGCCACCGCATCTCCGTGCAATCGCGCGATCAGCTCGCCGAGCTGCAAATATCGTTCAATGCTATGACGCAATCCATTGAACGGCTGATTGTGGAGCAGAAGGAAAAACAGCGGCTGGAAAATGAGCTTAGCATTGCGCAGGAGGTACAGGCGCAGCTCTTCCCTAAACAGGTCTCCGCGCTGGAGTCACTGGAGGTTTTTGGCTTCTGCCGTCCCGCGCGCACGGTGAGTGGTGACTATTATGACTTCCTGACGCTCAACGCCGACCGTATGTGCCTCGCCGTCGGCGACATCAGCGGCAAAGGCATTTCGGCCGCCTTGCTGATGGCAACCATTCACTCCGCAGTTCGCGCCTACTCGCTAGAAGGTGTGCCGCAACTTGCCGGTCACGTTGCTGCCGGCAGCCAAAGCTCCGGCACTGTGATGATGGCGCACACTGCTGGCGCGGGAGGCTCCGCAGGACAACTGCTTACCCTGCTGAATCATCAGCTCTACCACAGCACACCCACGGAAAAATATGCCACCATGTTTGTCGGCTTTTACGACGGAACTACCCGGCAGCTTACCTACTCCAATGGCGGCCACTTGCCGCCAGCGGTAATGGCTAGTGACGGCTCGGCACGCATGCTCACCACCGGCGGAACGGTGGTCGGGCTCTTTCCCGACTGCTACTACCCCGAAGCGACTGTAGAGTTGCAGCCCGGGGATCTCTTTATCGCATGGAGCGACGGCGTAACCGAGCCGGAAAACGATTTTGGCGAGTTTGGCGAGAACCGCCTGCTGGCACTGGTACGCGAGCATCGCAATGAGCCGCTGCAGCGCATCTGCGAAATCGTTACTGCATCCGTAGATGACTGGATCGGTGCCAATGAGCAGCCCGACGATGTGACGCTGGTGCTGGCGCGGGCGCGACGAAACTAGCTCAGTCGGTGCGAGGAGGCGCGTAATTGCGGCGCACGGTTGAACAAGACACTGGCGAGCCTTACCGGGGAAACTGGTTGCAACGGTATCAGATTGTGAAGAAATCTGGTCTGCTGCGAAATTAAACCTTACTACAGTAATTTAGTTAGCATACTTTTATTCCGGGCCGCGATTTTGCTTTACGATTTCTGTTTCCCCGCCGCTCACGGTCCCCCCTGCCAGCACTCCCGGTCCTGCCAACCCTTCCAGCAGCGTCGTCGCCCGAATGCACAAAGCCGCGCCGACGGCGGTTACCGTCATGGCGCGGCTGGTTGCAACTGCAAAACAGCAAAGCGGAAACGTGGCTGGCTACGCGTTCACGCTCACCGGCGGCACCGGAGCTGCCCCGCCTGCATCATCACCCGGCTTGATGGTCGGCGGACCCGCCGGGCCTCCCGGGTTGTTGGACTGGTAGAACGCCGCAAAATCAGACCGCAACTGCTTGCGATCTGAGGTCACCTGATCCAGCGCAGCCTTTGCAGCCGTAGCGTCGCCTGCCTGCACCGCCTGCTTATACGAAGCAACATCGGTCTGATAGCCCTTGACCTCGGTGCGCAAGGAACCCACCGCCGTGCGGTCGGTTTGAATGGTCGTTGTGAGCTGCTTGGCCGCGTCAAAAGCCTGCTGCGCTCCCGCTTGGTCGCCCGCTTGAATGTCCTGCCGAGCCTGCTGCACGTCTTGGTTTCGCTGCTTTACATCATTACGAACGGCACCCACATCGCTCTTGAACTGGTTGCGCAGGTCAGAGGAGAAGGCGGAGAAGTTGGAAATTGCTGAACTCATGTCTGTTGTCTCCTTGAGGAATTTGCGGAAATGCACCGTGCGCAGGATTCCGCCTTACTTCTATTCTGTCGGCAACTCCAGGGCCAGACTTAATGGGGAAGCCACTTTTCCTTTTGCCACTTGGCTACTCCCCTTGGTCTTATCACAGATTCGTCGTTGCATTGCCCGTCGTTGCATTGCCCCTCGCCTCGCGTCTAGGATTCCAATAGCACCCCTTCATGCCTCGTTCTGTCCCCCAATTCGGTGCGCTCTCATGGTCGCAGCAGCTGCCCCAAGCCGCTGTGCTACGTTTCTTGTTACGTTTTTTTTCCCGTTTCTTGCCTCTGCTTCTCTGGCTCAGCACCGCTTTACTACCGTGTTTATCCTCCGCTCAGTCGGCCAGCAGCCCCGCTGCTGCCGCGTTGCGCCGCGGGCAAGCCGCTCTGGACTCCCGCGACCTGCGCAGCGCCGAACAAGCCTTCTTGCAGGTTCGTCAAGACGCGCCCAACCGCGCCGAGGCTAAAGAAGCCTCTATCGGCCTGATGCTCGTTTACCTGCAGAGCCACCGCGCCACTTCCGCCGTACTCGAGGGCAGTGACGCCGTGAAGCAATGGCCGCAAGACGCCGACCTGCATCACTATCTGGGCCTGGCTTATTTTCAGCAGGAGCGGCTCGCCGATGCCGATGCCGAATTGAAGCGCGCCGCCGAATTGAATGCACACGATGCCGCGATTCCCTTCGATCTGGCTCTGGTACGGTTGCAGGCACAGCGCTACAGCGACGCTGCTTCGTCGCTAGCAACTTCATTACATCTGCGTCCCAATCAAGCCATGGCCCACTTGCTGCTGGGCCGCGCCTACCAGAACACCAATCGCACCGAAGAGGCACTCCAGCAATTTGAGATGGCACTGCGCCAGGACCCAAATATTCCGCTGGGCCACTACCATCTCGGCTATGCCTATGCCAGCTTGGGCCGCAATACCGAAGCCATCGTCGAATACGAAGAAGAGATCGCCCACGGCAATGCCAACGCCGAGGCCTTCTACCAAGCCGGTCGCTGCCTCAGTGAACTCGGCAACGCCGCCAAGGCCGTGCCCTATCTGCGCCGCGCTACGGAGCTCACCCCTGAGGATGGCAATGCTTGGTACGAACTCGGCAAGGCTCTCGCTACCACGGGTGACGGCTCTGCCGCCGACCAAGCATTACGGAAGGCCATCGCCTTCAATCCTGAGAACCCCAGTCCCCACTATCAGTTGGCTCGCGTGCTGGAAAAGCTAGGCCGCGGGGAGGAAGCTCGTGCCGAGCGGGCAAAATTTGCCGAGTTGAAGAAGCGCACCCAGCCTATGACCGGCGGCATGGCATCAGGAAGGGATCAGTGACCACTTTGCATCGCATCACCTTGCATCGCATGACTTTACATAGCATCACTTTACATAGCATGACCGTGAGATTTGTATTTCTCTCGACGCTTTCCGCGCTTACAGCACTCGCAGCACTAGCCCCATTCACTGCCGCGCAGACGCGCCCGCAGCCCGCAGCCACGCACAAAGCCGCTGGTGCCGCTCACCCCGCCGCCAGCGTCAAGGTCTCCCCTTCACCCCTGCATTTCGACGACGTTACCCATGCCGCTGGTATTGACTTCCACCTAACCTGCGGCAGCACACCCCAAGGCAAGGAGGGCAAGCAGTACATCATGGACTCCATGTGCGGTGGCGTCGCCGTCTTCGACTACGATCACGACGGCTGGATGGACATCTTTCTAGTGAACGGCTCCACGCTGGCGGATATGCGCGCTCACAAGTGCAATCCCAGCAAGCTCTACCGTAACAATCACGATGGCTCCTTCACCGACGTCACCAAGAAAGCGGGCCTTGAGCACTGCCGCTGGGGCTTTGGCGTTGCCATCGGCGACTACGACAATGATGGCTGGGACGACCTGTACATCACCAACCTCGATGGCGGCACCCTCTACCGCAACAACGGCAACGGCACCTTTAGCGATGTCACCGCGAAAGCGCAGGTAGACGATGCCGGTAGTTGGGGCACCAGCGTTTCGTTCGGCGACTACGACAATGACGGCTTCCTCGACCTGTACGTCACCAACTACGTTGACCTCGACCTTAACCACCTGCCCCCGTTTGGCCAGGGCAAGTTTTGCAGCTACCGCGGCATTCCAGTTTCGTGCGGGCCGCGGGGATTGAAGGGATCACGCGACCGGCTATACCACAACAACGGCGACGGCACCTTCTCTGATGTCACCGAAAAACTGGGTATTGACCCCGACGGCTATTTCGGACTCGGCATGATATGGCTCGACTACGACAACGATGGCTGCCTTGACCTCTACGTCGCCGACGACTCCTCGCCCAGTCAGCTTTACCACAACAAGTGCAAGGATGGATTTCACGGGTTTGAAGAAGTTGGCGTGGAGACAGGCCTTGCCTACTCCGCCGACGGCCGCGAGCAGGCGGGCATGGGCGTGGACTCCGCAGACTTTGACCACGATGGCTGGCTTGACATCGCCAAAATCAACTTTTCAGACGACACCAACAACCTTTACCGCAACGATGGTCACGGCGGCTTTGAGGATGTAGCCGGTGCCACCGCCTTCGGCCCGGTCAGCGCGCCGTTTCTTGGCTTTGGCGTGAAGTTCGCCGATTTCGACAATGATGGCTGGGACGATGTTTTTGTCGCCAACGGCCACGTGAACCCCCAAGTGGATCACTACTCCTTTGGCGTCAGCTACGCCGAGCGCCCACTCGTCTTCCACTCGCTCGGACGCCCTGCGGGTGCGGCTGGCGGCCACGCCTCCCAATCGTCCGGCACCCTGCCCGTTTTTGAAGAAGTTGGCCTCGCGGCTGGCCCCGCCGTCGCGGCCAAACACGTGGCTCGAGGGCTTGCCTCTGCTGACTTCTGGAATCGCGGCGAAACCGACCTGCTGATGACGGTACTCGATGGCTCCCCCATTCTGCTGCGCAATGGCACCCTCGGCCGCAGGACCGCCAGCCAACCCGAACACCATTGGGTCAGCATTCAAGCGGTGGGCACCAAGTCCAATCGCAATGGGTATGGTGCGCGGGTGGACCTCTTGGCTGGTGGCGAGCACCGCATCGGCGAAATTCGTGGCGGCAGCAGCTTTCTATCTTCCAGCGACCCTCGCCTTCACTTTGGCCTTGGCAACATCGCAAAAGTGGAGCGCGTCACCATCCGCTGGCCTTCGGGCCGCTCCGAGTCATGGTCAGGGATTGCCGCCGATCAAGTCGTCTTGCTACGCGAAGGCACCGGCCATCCTGTGGCCGCCACAACTGCGCCGGTTGCCTCGCACTAGCACTCGCTCGCACCACAGGGCAAGGCTGCAAAATTTTGCTTGCTTGCATCGCAAATCATACGGAGTCGTGCGCCGCACCCTGCCTAATCTACCGATTTTGGAATACCGATTCCAGCGTTCTCTACTATTCGTCATAGCGAATAAGCATTCACTCGCTCTATCTAATTGAAAAATATAAGGCCCCACTTGGCCGTGCGAGTGCAACTCTCCCCGGCGCACAAACAGCAACACCAAGTCGCCCCGAGACCAGCCATCCCCCGGAGCGCCTTGCAAATCAAGAGGATAGCTTGACATCCAGCGGGTGGCGGATGAAAATGCTAGGCCTCAGCCAAAGCGGTGTTTTCCGGTGAGCCAGAATTTTCGGTATCACCCGCTTTTGCTAGACCTGTGGCCGAATTTGCAGTCTTTTGTGAACCGTTGCGATTGGAACTTAGGGGGTAATTTTATGAAGAAGTGGCAACTGCTACTCGCCGTAGTAACCGCATTTGTGCTGCTACTGCCTGCCGCTGCGCAGGTGGAAAACGGGCAAATCGTCGGCACCGTGCTCGATCCAACTGGTGCAGCCATCCCAAACGCCAAAGTCACTGTGACCAACACCGCCACCAATTTGGTGCTCAACACGACCAGCAACGCGACTGGCGGATATTCGGTCACCTTGCTGCCACCCGGAACGTATAAAGTGACCGCCGAAGCCGTCGGTTTTAAGACCAAAACCAACTCCGGCCTCACCGTAAACGCTGGCTCCACCTTGCGTGCCGACATGAAAATGATTCTTGGCGAGCAGCGCGAAGTAGTGGAAGTCAGTGGCGAAGCTGCCCAGGTGAACACGGACGACTCCAAGCTAGCCGGAACGGTCAGCGAAAAGCAGATTGCCAGCCTCCCCCTGAATGGCCGCAACGTGTACGACCTGATTCAGCTTTCCCCCGGCGCCGTCAACGTAGCCGGTGTGGACTTTGAAAACGGACACAACACTGTGGTCAACGGCCTCCGGGAAAACTTCAACGGCTTCCTGATTAACGGTGTCTCGAACAAAGGGTTAAGCGGCGGCAACGTCACTACCCCGATTCAAGATTCAGTACAGGAATTCCAGGTGTTGACTCTTAACATGTCCGCCCAATACGGCAACAGCGCCGGGTCGGTCACCAACCTTGTCACCAAAGGCGGCACCAACTCCTTCCACGGCACCGGCTGGGAGTACTTCCGCAACGATAAGCTGGACGCCAACAACTTCTTCAGCAATCAGCAACACATCGGCAAGTTGCCGCTGCGCTTTAACCAGTTTGGCTTCTCGCTGGGCGGGCCCATCCTTAAGGACAAGCTGTTTTTCTTTACGTCCTATCAGGGCGACCGCTTCCGCCAGACCGCACCGCCGTCGAACATCCTTCTGGAATCGCCAGAATGGCGTGCTGCGGTGAGTGCCGCCGCTCCAAATTCGGTGGCAAATCTGCTTTACACCACCTTCCAACCGAAGGCCAACGGCACTCCGATTTCGTCGCTAAATAAATACTTCTCCGACAACGGAACTTCAGCAGGAAATTATCTTTGCGCAGCCAACTACACGGCTGACCCGCGCGGATCGGCTTACCTGCCGGCTAAATTTGCTTCTATCATCGGTTACTCCGCTGCGGATGACGCAGGTTGTGGCACCACGGCAAACTCCGTTGGCGTTCCTTATCAGGCTGGTACCTTCAGCCGCGACAGCAATTTCCTGAATGGCGGCATTGCGCTGTTTAACCAGCAGACTCAGTCACTCGGCAACCTGACCAATGGCAACGAGTATGTTGGCCGCATTGACTACAACTTGAACACCAACAATCGCTTCTACCTCAGCGTGAACTATCAGAAGCTGACGGATAGCTTTGGGCCTTGCAACGCGGCTTGTACCCGTGGCTTCAACAATCCGTCGCGGAGCATCTTCCCCAACGGGCAGTTCAACTTCGTCCACACCTTCTCACCTCGGGTGTTGAACGAGTTCCGCGCTGGCTATGCGCAGAACAACACCGCGATCAACGCCACCAACCCCGGCGTGCCGCAGGTTAGTTTCGATGACGCAACTGCCGGTTTTGGCTCCTACTCCGGCTATCCCCAGTTCTTCAAAGAGCACATCTACACCTACTCAGACCTGGTTTCGATCAGCAAGGGGAACCATAGCTTTAAGATTGGCGGCGAGATGCGCCGCAACATCGAAAATAGCGAATTCAACGTGGCGCGTCCTTCGTACTACTTCCAGGATTCGCTCTTCTTTGCTGCTGATCAGCCCTACACCTATGCGGCTGGTGTTGACCCCGGTATCACCTCAGGTCAGCCCGCACAATTGGCCACCAACGTCCGCCACTGGCGCAACCGCGAATACGGTTTCTTCTTCCAGGATGATTGGAAGGCCAGCAAGAAGCTGACCCTAAACCTGGGTATTCGCTATGACCTTTATCAGCGCCACAACGAAGAGAACAATCTGGCCACCACCTTCATCAAGGGTTCGAATCAGCCGTTGATCTCCAACATCTCCACCGGTGCTGGTTGGTTGGCCAGCGCGAACATTTTGGCGGGCAATGCTGGCTGCGACAGCGCTACGCAGATTGCTCAGGCGCAGTTGGCGGGCGTCTGCGGCGCGGGCGGCTTCGCCGCTTCCAAAACACTGGGCAAGGGTGACTACAACAACTTTGGCCCACGCGTTGGCTTTGCCTACGACGTTCACGGCAACGGCAAGACGGCCATTCGCGGCGGCTTCGGCGTAGCCTACGAGGGCACTCTCTACAACCCGCTCTCGAACTCGCGCTGGAACCTGCCCTACTACTCGTTCGACTCCGCAACGAATTTCTTGCAGGGTCAAACCGATACCGTGGTGTATGGTCCCACCAACCCCGACTTCACAGCGAGCGGTGCTGCTCCGACGTTCCTCGGCGCGGGCACTAACCCCGGCCAAGGCGTCGGCGCACAATCGGCGGGCAACCTGACCGGCTGGAATCCAGCCAACCCCAACACCGCAATCCTGACGGGCATCATCTTCCCCGAAGGCATCCGCGACCCGTACGTGTACAACGACTACTTCGGCATTCAGCATGAGTTGGCTCCCAAGCTAGTGCTCGAAGTCAACTACGTCGGCACCATCGGCCACAAACTGTTCCGCTCCGAAGATATCAACCGCATCCCCGGCGGGCGGCTGCCCACCGGGGAATGCGCCGTCGATAACATCGGTCGCACCGTTTGCGGACGTGGCGGCTCTGGCCGCATCAACCAGAACTATGGCCGCCTCCGGGTTTGGGAGAACGTGGTCAACTCCAACTACCATTCGCTGCAGGTAGCGTTGAAAAAGCAGGCCACCCGTGGCTTGACCTTCAACGTGGACTACACCTGGAGCCACTCCATTGACAATGGTTCTACCTGGCACAGCGGTGCCACCACGGCGAACGGCGCGGCCGGCGGTGAAGGCTTCAACACCGACGTTACTCAGCCTCGCCTTGACCGCAGCAACTCGCTGTTTGATATCCGCCAGCGCCTTGTATTCAACTACGTCTATGAGCTCCCCTTCTACCGCAACCAGCAAGGTTTTGTTGGCAAGGTGTTGGGCGGCTGGAACTGGAGCGGTATCATCTCCGCGCAGAGTGGCGCGCACTGGAGTCCGTATGACTCCCGCAGCCGTAAGCTCACCGGCGACTGCTCCCAAGCGGGGTTGGACGCAGGCGCCTGCATCAATACGGGTGGCGACTATAACTTGGATGCCATTAAGAATGACCGCCCGAGTTCTGACCTCAGAAACTACTCTGGCGCCAGCCACAGCGACTGGGCGAATGGCTTTGGCGTGAGCGCAAACGGCGACAACCTTCACGCCTTCCAGCAAGCTCACTTCTTCGCTCCCACCCCGGGCAGCAACGGCAACTTGGGACGCAATGTATTTGTCGGCCCCGGTGCCTTCGTGGTGGATACCACCTTCGGCAAGACGTTTAAGATCACCGAGCGCTTCAACATGCAGTTCCGCGGTGACCTGTTTAACATCTTCAACCACACGAACTTCCTGCTGGCAACTGCGGGCGGCGGTGCCAACAACAAGATCCAGACCGCGAACTTTGGTCAGGCGGGTGGCACCCTCAACCCGCGTCAGGTGCAGTTGGGCCTGAAGCTGACCTTCTAACCAGAACCGCGCGCGCGGTATAAATCTGGGGCTTGTTCCTAACCGGAACAAGCCCCATACTTCTTGGCGAAGGCTCCTGCTATGGAATGGATACGATTGCCGTATCGCAGCACACCATGCCTGCTCGCAGCGGCACTGCTACTGTCGGCGCTTCTGCTTCCGCACACCTGCGCCGCCCAGCAGGAGACGGGCAAGATCATCGGACATCTGCGCATTGAGCGCGGCACCGAACCCGACCACCGCATTCTGGTCACGCTAAAGACACGCGGCCTTACTTTGCAGACTGCCTACGCCGATAGTTCCGGTGCCTTCGGCTTCTACAATCTGCCCAACAATGCCTACCACGTGTTGATTGATGACCCTGCATTTCAGCCAGTGGAAGAAACCACCATCATTGACGTACCCCACGAGACCACAGCGATCATCAACATTGTGCTGGTGGCGCGCGATAAAGACACCCGAAAGGACGTCGGTGGCCTGACGGGCGGCAATCCTGGCATGGTGGGCCTGAAGCAACTGGATAGCGCTTTTCCCCCAGCCGCGACCAAGCAATTTGAAAAGGGCCTGGAGCTGGAGCAGAAGAAAAAACCCGACGGCGCCATTGCTGCCTATCGCAAGGCAATCGAGATTGCACCCGGCTTCTATCCCGCGCGGAACAACTTGGGCTCCGCGCTGATGGCACGCGGCGACCTCGCCGGCGCCGAAGAGCAATTCAGCAAAGTGATAGAACTGAGCCAGAATGATGCCGCACCTTACTTCAATCTAGGCAACGTGCAACTGGCCACTGGGCGCACCCCGCTCGCGCTAGAAACCATCAGCGCGGGGTTGCGTAAAGAGCCGCAGTCCGGCCTCGGACATTTTCTGCTCGGCAGCGTCTACCAGAAGCAAGGCAAAGCGCGAGACGCAGAAATTGAAATAAAGCGCAGTCTCGAACTCAATCCCAGCCTATCGCGCGCGCATCTGGCTCTGGTGAATTTGTATATGCAGGCACAGCGCAATGACTTGGCTACCGAAGAACTGCGTCACTTCCTAAAGCTGGCACCCGATGATCCGCTCGCTCCCAAGGCGCGTGAAGTGCTTGCGCGGCTGGAAAAGACCAAGTAACGGTTAGCCCTACTTCCCCCGGCACAGCTTGGCGTCCAGCCCACACGCATTGGTGTACTCTGCCTGCGCTTCGGCGGCTTTGCCGAGGCGCTCCAAGGCAAAGCCCAGATTGGCATGACCTTCAGCAAGTTTCGGCTCCAGCCGCAGCGCTTCGCGATAACTCGCCACCGCCTCCGCGAGCCGGTTCGCACGGCTGTAGCAGATTCCCAAAAAGTTATGCAGCTTGGCCTCCGCCAAGCCGGAAGCAATCGCTCGCTCTAGATGCGGCAAAGCATCTGCGTAGTCTCTTTGCCGGAAGTACAACATGCCGAGGTCGCGTTGCGCCAGCCCAAAATTCGGCTGTATCTCCAGCGTCTTCTGATACGCCTCAATCGCCGCCTTCGCCGTTGCCAGATCCGCTGGGCCTGCTCCATCCGCTTGCGCTTCCAGCGAGGCCAGCGCGTACCACGCCCGATAGTTCTGCGGATTGATGGCAATCGCCTTCCGCAACCATTCGCGTGCGCCAACAAAATCACTTTGCGCCTGCAATGCGCGTGCGAGCGCCGTCATGGCTTGATCAAAATTCGGATTCAGTTGCAAACAGCTCTTCAACTCCGCAGCAGCGTCGGCCCACTTCTGCTGACGCAGCGCCGCTTCCCCCAGCATGAACGACACCAGATACATACTGGAATCTTTCTGCGAAACCTCGCGCAATAAATCTTCGCCCGTCGCAAAGTCCTTCGCCTGAAACGCATCGGCCGCACGCAGAATCGAGTTGAACTCCCATAGCTTGGTCTTGGGGTCGGCAAGATTCGCCAACTGTTGCGCCGAGACTGGGGAGCGATACGCTACGTAGCCCAGCGCGCGCAACTTCTCCGTCGCCTCGGGACTCACGCCTGCATTCGACGCATTTGCCTGCGCCTCGAACGGCTTCTGCCGCAGCAGTGCATGCAGCTTGTCGCGCATCACTGACACAATTGCTGCCTTGTCTTCGGCCAGGTTGTGCGCCTCATTCGGATCTTCCACCACGTCATATAGCTCCGGCACCGGCGCATCAATCAAGCGATAGCGACCTTGCTCCAGCGCATGCAGCGGGCTCCATCCAAACGAGCTGAAGGGATAAAAAGTTTCTGAGTAGGCTGCCAGTTCGCTGTTGCCAAACAGTGGCTGGCCGCCAACTCCGGGCAGCACTTTGCCAGACAATTGCGCCGAGATCGCGTCCGAGATGCCCGCCAAACTCAACAACGTCGGTGCAATCGCGATTGTCTCCACGGGGTCGCTGGCGCGCTTGGCGTTCGCCGGACGTGCCTCGGCATTGTCTTCTTCGGTTTTCGCGGCAACGCCAGCCTTCGTCGCGTTTGCCGCCTTCGCAGGCTTCACAATCAGCGGAATATGCGTCGTAGCGTGATACAGAAAAAATCCGTGCTCCGATTCGCCGTGCTCACCCAGCGATTCGCCGTGGTCACTCACAAATACTATGGCCGTATGGTCATATAGGCCGGACTTCTTCAGCCAATCGAACACCCGGCCAATCTGGCTATCGGCATACGCAATTTCGCCATCGTAAAGGTCATCGGCAAAGTCTGTCTTATACGGCTCTGGCGGATCGTACGGACTGTGCGGATCGTATAAATGCAGCCAGAAGAAGAACGGTCGCTTCGCGCCTCGTAGCCAGGTCAGCGCGTGGTCTACACTCTCTTCCGCGCGACGATCCACCAGCGCAATGTCGCGATTCAGAAATTTGTTACCCGCAAACGCATCGTCGTAAGCGTCAAACCCGCGCGACAGCCCCCAACTCCGGTCCAGCACAAACGAACTAACCACCGCGCCGGTCGCATATCCGTGAGCGCGGAAGGCTTCCGCAACGTTGCGGAACTTGGGCAACATCGGCGGGCCGGTAAAGTCTTGTACCCCATTTTGAAAAGGGTAGGTACCCGTGAGAATCGCCGCGTGCGAAGGCCACGTCAGCGGCACCTGCGAAAATGCACGCGTGTATGCGATGCCGTCATAGCAAAGTGAATCGAGAGCCGGAGTAAATGACGGCACTCGATTGGCATGGGCTCCATAGCAACCCACGCGGTCGTAGCGTACGGTGTCCAGCGTAATCAGCAGCACATTCGCAGGCCCAGCTGCTGCCAGCGCCTTCGTTGGCCCCGGCATCAGGCGCTTGCCGGAGGGCGCGTTCTGCGCCACTGCCGATATCAGCAAGGCCGATGCAACCAGGCACGCCCGCACCACGCCAGCGATTCGCCGCTTCCGCAGCGCGCTATTGCCGCCGTAGTCGTTGGGCACGCTGCATCTCCTGTTCCGCTTCTACATTCTCACCGCTTGCCGCCAGCACCTTGGCCAGTGACGCATGATTCGCCCCATCTTCCGGTGCCAACTCTACGGCGCGCCTCAACTCGGCCAGTGCTTCCGCAACTTTCTGTTGATAAAGAAATATCTCACCCAACGCGCGATGCCCCGCAGCGTAGCCGGGATAGACCTCCACCGACTGCCGAAACGCTGCTTCCGCTTCTGCCACTTGATGCAACTGCAAATACGCCGCACCCAGATTGTAGGCAGCAGAAAAATTCGTGGCATCCACTGCCAGCGCGCGCTTCAGCGTGGTCACTGCATCTTCCAAATGTCCGCTGCGCGCCTGCGCCAGCCCTAAGTTGTAAACCGCAAGGGCGTAATCGGGACTCAGTTTGAGCACATGCTGAAAGCGCGTAGTCGCGCTTTCAAAATCGCGCAACCGGTAGTAGTTCAGCCCCAGCAAATAGTTTGCGGGCACCGAATCCGGCTCTGCCGCCAGCGCCTCTTGCAGCTTGCTCGCCGCCGGCTCGTAGCGGGCATGCTGGCTGTCATCCATCGCGCTTGAAACCAAATCATAGACCCGCAGCCGATCCTTCGGATCCGGCAAGTCGCTGGCCTTGGCATTGGCATCGCCGCCCCCGGAAAACGCCGCGTACCCTAGCGACTTCAACCGCTCGGCTAGCGCTGGATCAAGCCCCACCTTCTGCGCCAGATCCTGACCCGGCGTGTAGTCGTGAATCACCTTCTGCAGTTGCACCCGCAGCTCGCCGCCCACCGCTTTCTTCTCCCCAAATAAATTGTGCAACTCGCCGGGGTCGGCAGCAATGTCATATAGTTCGGGCTTCGGCGCTTCGATAAAGTGGAATCTGCCTTGCTGCAGCCCGCGCAGCTCGCTCCAGTTAAAGTGCAGACGCGGCAGAAAGGTCTCGGCATACAAGCTGCTGGTCGTTGTTGCAGCCGTGGGATTTGCACCCTTTGCTTCGTGCGCTACCAACAGCGGCAACAGGCTGTGGCCCTGCACTTGCCCCGGTATCGGCAAAGCCAGCGCCCCCAGTATAGTTGGCATCAAATCCACTGTACTGACGCTGGTCTCCACCACCTCTGGCTTCTCGTTGTTCTTCGCCGCACCAGCCCCCGGCAACTTCATTATCAGCGGCACATGCAGCGTACTGCGATAGATGAAGAATCCGTGCGTCTGCTCTCCGTGGTCTCCCAGCCCCTCGCCATGGTCGCCGCTCAGCACGATCAGCGTGTTGTCGTAAAGCTTGTGCTGCTTCAGCCACGCGATCACGCGCCCCACTTGCGCGTCGGCAAAAGCGATCTCGCCATCGTAAAGGGCATTCTTGAACTGGCTGGCATACGGCTCTGGCGGACGATACGGCGCGTGCGGGTCATACAAGTGCATCCAGAAAAAGAACGGCTTGGCGGGCCTTTTGCGAGCGTCCAGAGCGGCGTTTGCAGCCAGCCACTCCAGCGTGCGGTCAGCCACCAGATTCCCCGGCCGCTCCATCTCATCCAAGTTCGATTCCTGCAAGCGGCTAAAGTCGAAGTGGTCGTAATAAAAATCAAATCCGCGATTCAGCCCAAACCGCGAATCCAGCACCGCCGCTGCTACTACCGCACCGGTGGCATAATCATGGTCCTTCAGCACGCTAGCCAGCGTGGGCTGCTCCGCATTCAGCACATTCGCGCTAAAGTCGTGCATCCCGCTATACATCGGAAACGTCCCAGTAAACATCACCGTATGCGACGGCAGCGTGATCGGCACCGGCGTCACCGCATCGGCGAAGCGAAAACCATCGGCGGCGAGCGCGTCCATGGCCGGGGTACGCCCGCCCTTATACCCGTAGCAGCCCACATGGTCAGCACGCAGCGTGTCTATCGTAAGGAACAATACATTCGGCTGCTGCGCGCGTGGTTCTGCCAACAGCGTGGGTGCAGCCGCAGCGGCGCTCGCCGCAAGCGCAATCATGGCAGTGCAAATCAGCAAGCTTTGCCCGGAAAAGGTGGACAACCAGCGCACACGACTCCCAACTAAGTATAGAAAATGGCCTAGAATGATGCCTTGACTACAGCGATTATAGCTTTGATGCCAACCCGCCCGTTCGATTTGCCCGCCAACCTGCGCCGCAGGATTGCGCTCGTCATTTTGTGTCTGCTGGCGCATCCGGCGAGTGCCGCCCCCCCAGCCCTCGCAGTCAAACAACCCCTTCAGCCCGCTAGGCCTGACGTCATCCTCATCACTGTAGACACCCTGCGCGCCGATCACGTCGGCTGCTACGGCTACGCGCTGGCCAAGACCCCCGCGCTCGACGCGCTCAACGCCGACGGCATCCGTTTTACCCAAGCCTTCACCCCCAGCCCCATCACCAACACTTCGCATGCCAGCATCCTCACCGGACTGCTGCCTAGCTCGCACGGCGTTACCGACTTCGGCATTCCGCTTGCTGGCCACGCCACACTGGCTGAGTTGCTCAAGGCGCAGGGGTACCAGACTGCCGCCTTCATAGGCGCCGTGATTCTCGACAGTGCCACGCTTTCCCCCGGCTTCGATCGCGGCTTCGACTTTTACGACAACTTTCCCGCAGACGCCCCGGCGATCGCCAAAAACGGCAAACCCACCTCGCGCTTTGGCCGCGTGGAACGCCGCGCCGATGAAGTGGTCGCCCACGCTGAAGCATGGCTCGCTGCGCATCCCGCCACCAAATCCAGCGGTCCGCGCTTCCTCTGGGTGCATTTGTATGACCCGCACGATCCCTACGAACCACCCGAGCCTTTCGCCTCGCAGTTCCAGAATCATCCCTACGATGGCGAAATCGCCTACGCCGATTCCGCAATCGCGCACTTGCTCGACTTCATCAAGAAGCACAACGACTATGACCGCTCGCTCATCGTGGTGACAGGCGACCACGGCGAGGGCCTTGGTGAACACAAAGAGGAGACCCACGGCATCTTCTTGTACGACTCGACCCTGCACGTACCGCTGATCTTCAAAGTGCCGTTCGCAACGGGCGAGAAGCCGCCGCCAGTATCGCATTGGCGCGACCCACATTCTCAGGTGCAGACCATTGACATTACACCCACCATCCTCGACTGGCTGAACATCCATGCAGAAACGCAGTTCGACGGCGAATCGCTGAAGCAGGAAATGCTCACCGGCGACTTCTTAGGCCGCGCATTGCTGGCAGAGACGGATTATCCGCTGCGCTTTGGTTGGGCACCGCTGCGCGCCGTGCGCTTTCTGGACAAGAAGTTCATCCAAGCGCCGAGGCCTGAGCTATACGATTACGGGTCGGATGCGGGCGAGCAGCACAACATCCTTGGTGCGGGATATGGGCTATTGGATGTGCTGAATCGGCTGCGTGCCAAGCAAGTCGCGCCCCAGCCCGCCGAACCCAACCCCCTATACGCTGCCCTACCCGACCCCAAAGACAAAATCGAAGAGCAGAACCTGCTACACCGCGCCATGATGGCCGGGGCCGACAATCGCACCAACGACGCCCGCCAGTCACTCGAACAGGCTCTCGCGCTCGACGCAAAATCACCCACCGCACTGCTCCAACTCGGCCAACTCGAACTCGTCACCGACAACTTCCGCAAGGCAGCCGACTACCTTGCCCGCGCCCGCGCCATTCGCCCTGACGACGCAGCCGCCGCACTGGCGCAAGGCCGCGCACTCGCCAGTCTCGGCGACAACGCCGCCGCCAAAGATGCCCTCGAAGCTACGCTCACGCTGCGCCCCGGCCAGCTCGACGCCCGCCTGCTGCTCGGCGAAACCTACCTCAAACTCGGCAACGCACCAGCCGCGCTCGACCAATTCGAAGCCGCTGGCCTCCTCGACCCTGGCAGCGAAGCCGCGAATAACGGCGCCGCCCGCGCCGCAGCCCTGGCGAAGGCCGCACCACCTGCCACTCCGAAGAGGTAGCCGCATTTCCGACTCCTCAAAGCGGTGTCATTCTCAGCGCAGCAGTCGAAGAACCCCTACACTCTTGAATATTCTTGACACTCTTGACACTCCTGATACTCCTGACCCATCCGCCGCGCGCGCTTGAAGCACAATTCTTGCTGCGAACGCCACCCCTGCCATTTATACTCGCCAGTCAGCGAGAATCAGCACCACGCGACGCCGAAATCATCCAACCCTCATGGCCCTTACTAAGCCCTCACGCCTCGCCTACATTGACTGGATGCGCGGCTTCGCCTGCATCTTCATGTTCCAAACTCACTGCTACGACGCGTGGCTCGGCGGCGATGCGCGCCATTCGCAACTCATAGAGTGGTCGCAGCGCGGCGGCACTCTGCCCGCGCCGCTCTTTCTGTCGCTCGCGGGCGTTGGCTTCGCCTTCATCACCAGCAAACTGCGCGCCGAAGGCTTGAGCGCCGCGCAAACCTTCCGCTTCACCCTGAAGCGGGGCGCGGAAATCTTCGCCATCGGCCTCAGCTTCCGCTTATTCGAATTTGCCCTCGGCCTCGGCTGGGCTCCGTGGACCGACCTGTTCCGCGTGGATGTTTTGAACATGATTGGCCTTTCTATGATGGCGATGGCGGTGATGAATTTCGCCGCAGCGAAAATCGCCAACCTCATCCGCGGATGGGCGCCCTCTGCTAACCGCCCGCAGTCGGCGGTTGGGGTGGGGAGCGACGCACAACTCTCGCGCCTGCGCACCGTCAGCGCGTGGATGGCACTCGCCACCGCACTATCCATTTCCGCACTCGCTCCGATGATGTGGACGCTATGGCGCCCCCGCTGGCTACCCTGGGAGCTAGAGACCTACATCAACGGTGTGCATATCTACGACAAACCCCAGCCTTGGCTCTTCCCTATGTTTCCGTGGATGGGCCTCGCGTTCATCGGTTTGGCCGGTGGCTTCGTCATCGGCAGCGATTGGGCCAAGAGGAATGAAGTGCGCCTGGCAAACATCGCGGGCGCGCTCGGCGTCGCACTGTTCTTCGGCACCGAGTATCTCGTCCGCGGACTCAGCGCGCTCGGCTTCCAAGTCTATCCCACTGAAAGCTACGATTTTTGGCACACCAGCGTTGACTTCTTTGTGATTCGAGTAGGCCTGTTACTCATGGTGTTGTGGATCGGATTCGCCTGGTGCCGCTGGGGTTGGGGCGCACGGCCGTTGTTACCCGGTAAGTTGGGCGAACGTCTCGCGGTCCGGCCGCTCATCTCGCTCGGCCAAAACTCGCTGATGGTCTATTGGGTCCACATAGAAATGGTCTACGGACTGTTCACCATTCTTAAACCACGCGCTGCGACCATCAGCCAAGCTACCATGGGCCTGTTCGTCATCTTCGTCGCCATGTTAGTAATGACCAAAGCCCGCTTCGCCATGCGCGGCCGGTGGAAAGAAGTACCGACCTGGGTGGGGCTGGGCATTACGGCTTAGGCCTGCTGGCGTGACCCAACCCGGAAACTCAAGACTGGTCTTCGCGACTCCGTCGTTCATCGGCTTTGCCCCCCCTTATAGCCCCGCCCTTACAGCCCCGCCCTTACAATAGATCTGTGCCCTCCCCCGAACTTATTCACGCTCCCAATCTCGTACGCCTGCGCTGGCTCGTCCACGGATTCAGCACCCGCACCGGCGGCTTTTCCACCGTGTACGCGCCTGCGGAAGTACCCGCTGACACACCCGCTGACGTACCCGCTGACGCACCGCAGGACGGCCCCCAAACTGCCGACTCCCAAAAGCGGATCGCCAACGAACACGCCCACCGGGGTTCAGACCGGGTGCCCCGTCCAATCTCCGCTTGGGCGGGGTCTCCTCCACAAGTCGCCCCTCAAGGCCCCGAAAAGCCCAGCGACCTCAACCTCGGCTTCACCGACCACGACCGCCCGGCCACCGTCCGCCGCAACCGCGAAGCATTCCTCACCTCTCTCGGTGCGACTCGCCCAGCGACTCTCTCAGCCACTCGCGGCAAGCCGTCTCAGCCTTGGCCGCTCATCACCCTTCGTCAGGTGCACTCTGACCTCATCCACACCATTGACCGCAAGACCGCCAAGCAGTTCGCCGAATCCGCCACCGCAACCCGAAAATCGCCACGCTTGGTTGGCGACGGCCTGATCACCAACGTCCCCGGTATCGTGCTGGCGGTGCAGGCGGCGGATTGCCTGCCCATCATCCTCGTGGACCCCAAGCACCACGCCATCGGCGTCTTCCACGCCGGTTGGCGCGGCACTCTTAAGCGGATCGCGGCCAAGGGTGCAGGCCGCATGATGGCCGCCTATGGCACTCGTTTCAACGACTTGCGCGTAGTCATCGGTCCAGGAATTGGCTCCTGTTGTTACAACGTGGGCGAAGAAGTTCAGGAAAAATTTGAGTCGCAATTCCCTTGGGCCGGGCAGGTGATTCAAGAGGTCGAAGACGAGGAGGGCTTACACCACAAATATCCCATGCTCTTCCTCAACCAGCGCGCCCCCGGCCACGCCCCCATGATCACCAAGCTGATGCTGAACCTAGCAGAGGCTAACCGATTGCAATTATTGGACTTAGGGGTTAATCCATCGGATATTTATGTGGTCCCGAATTGCACCTCCTGCAATCCATCTCGATTCTTTTCGCATCGCGCCGCGTTTGGCCGCACCGGTCGCCTGATGGGAGCTGTCGCCCTGCGGCCCTAGCAATTTCGCTACCCTTGGGGGCCCGGCCAGGCCCCCAAGGGTTACCTTTTCCGTCACTTTTTCAGGCCCTCCCCTTGCGCGAAGTGCCTCAAAAATGAGAACTTATCTCATATTCACCGGAGCATCCGCTGGCTCCGGCTGTCCTATTTTTTACGGAGCCAATGACAATGACCAAGGCCGATTTAATCGAAGAAGTTTCCCGCCTCGCCGAACTCACGCGCAAGGACTCGGAAGTCATCGTCGAAACTATTTTTGATAGCGTTGTTCGCTCACTTCGTTTGGGCGAAAAGATTGAAATCAGAGGCTTTGGCAGTTTTCGCACCCGCCAGCGAAAACCCAGAGTCGGCCGCAATCCCAAAACCGGAGATCGCGTCGAGGTGCCCGCTAAGCGGATTCCTTTTTTCAAGCCCAGCAAAGAGCTTAAGGATCTGGTGAACGGCGAAGCTGTGGCCGCAGCTGCTGCTGCAGCCGCCGTTGCAGCCGCCGCCCCGGCTCCTGTTGCCGAACCGCCGCAGGCGTAAGCGGCCAAGCAGTAATTCGCAAGCGATCGCAGAAAAAAGAGCGCCTACCCAGAAGGGTCGGCGCTCTTTGCTTTTTGGATCAAACTACTCAAATCAAACTACGCGCACACGCTAGTTCACCATCAAAGCGAAGGTTACCGTGTGAGAAGTCGTGCCCGAGGTTCCCGTAGCCGTGATGGTGTAGGGGCCTTTCGGCGTGCCGAGCGAACCGCCGCCACTGGAGGAACCACCGCCACAGGCGGGAAGAATCAGCAGCAGCAAGAGCCCCAGCATGCCAGTCAGCACCAGTAGAGCGCGGCGACGGCGGCGCCCGCCCACGCCCAGCAGGAACATACCCGCCAAGCCAAGCCCCCCGCCAAATGTGCTGGCAAAGTAAACACCCGAGTTGGAGCGTTCACTGGGTGTGAGCGACGCACTTGCAGCCGTGGTGGTGATGGTTAGGGTGGAGTTGCCGGTACCGCCGGTAACCGCTGGCGCTGTGCACGAGATCAAACTCGTCCCCAGGTCAGGCGAACCGATGCAGGAGAAGGTCACGGTGCCCGTAAAACCGCTCACCGGTGCCACTGTGATCGTGCTACTGGTTGAGCCGCCCGCCGTTACCGATCCACTTGTCGGGCTGTTCGTGAGGGTAAAGGTCGGCGCAGCCGTGATGGTAGCGTTCGCTGCGGCGGAAACACTGGCGCCGAAGCTGGCGTCACCTGAGTAGCTGGCAGTAACGGCGTGAGTGCCCACCGCGAACGAACTGGTACCCACCAGCACATTGCCGGTACTGTTCAGCGCCTGCGTGGTCACAGTGGCACCGTTATCGAACACCGTCAGGCTGCCGGTCGGCACACCTGCACCGGATCCGCCGCCTACCGCCACGTTGAAGTACACCACTGACCCCACCGGGCCCGAACTAAACGGGATCAGGAAGCCCTTCATATCCACCGTCTGCAGAATCAGGCTGACGCCACTGGTTTCTGGCGTCACCGTTACCGGCACTGGCGTCGAATCGCTGGCGCCAAATGTGGAGTCGCCCGCGTAATGCGCCACAATGCTGTTGGTGCCGCCGGGCAACAGGCTTGTGTTAATAGACATTGTGCCGCCAGACAAGGGGAAGCCATCTACGCCCTGCACAACCTGACCACTGGAAAGCAGCGAGATGTCACCAGTAGGTGTACCAGCACCCCCCGTGGGCACCACGGTCACCAGCACCGGTACCGACGTCCCGTGAACCACATTCACCGCAGTGCCGCCATTCAGGCTCAGGGTAGTCGTGGTGGGCGTGTAGGTAACGCTGCTCCACTGATTCACTAAATTGGTAACGTTCACCGAACCAAGGCCAGTGGCCTCGTCATAAGCCACGCCCGCGTTATACACGCCAGCCGGCATGCTGCCCGGGACTGCGTTTGTACCCACGGTAGTGTCTAGAAAGACGCAGGTGCTGCCCGGCCCGGCCGAGGTGCTGGAGCCGTTGCAGTTGGCGTAGGTCTCACTGGCTGCGAGTTTGTAGAGCGTGTAGTTGGCCAAGCCAACGCGGCCACCCTGCTTCTGCACTACCAGTGCCATGATGCCGGCAAACGACGGAGTGGAGGCCGAGGTGCCACCAATTCCGGCGAAGCCGACGTTGCCTTGAGCATCCGGGACGCACGAACCGGTAATGCAAATCAGATAAGGATCATGCCCTGCCGCGCTGAGGGAAACATCCGGCAAAGTGCGGAAGTTCGCCGAAGGGATGCCGGCGACACCAGACTGCCATGCTGGTTTGGTAAAGACGCTACTAGCGCCGCCGCTGCTGGCAAAAAGGTTGGCATTGTTGCCGCAGGCTGCCGTTGAGCAGCTTTCGTTCCACACATCTTCGGGGATGTACGAGATGGCCGAAGAGAGGGTCGAGGGATCGTTCGCGGCGTTCCAGTACTTGGCGTCATTGCCGTTTTCGGTAAACATCGTGCCGCCCACAGCGGTGTTAAACGGGGTGGAGGCTAGAATATTCACGGAATTGGTGCTCTGTGCCAGGCTGCTGCTGGGGTTATCGCAACCGGCTGCCCCGCTGTCGCCGGTGGAAACAAAATAGCTGATACCCTGCGCTGCTGCCTGCTCGGCGTTGGCTGCAGTGGCATTAATCTGCGAATTACTCGCGAAAGCTTCACAGGTTCCAAAGCTTTCGGTCATGATGTCGGCAAGGTTGTTGTTGATGATGTAGAACTCGCTCAGATC
>JANXUR010000040.1 GCA_025356095.1 Acidobacteriaceae bacterium
CAAAAACAACCCACGCCTTCGCAGGGCATAGTTACTCGGAAGACAAGTTCGCCACCAAAATTTCGAATTCACGCGGGCAATGAGGCGTGCAACATTGGGATCCATCTCCCCATAGGATCACAATCCTCCTATCAACCTCAAGATCACGAAAGGCCCTACTCCTCTTCCTTCAGCCGCGCCAGCACGCTGAAGTCTTCCAGCGTGGTTACATCGCCCTTTATCTCGCCACCGCTGGCAATCTCGCGCAGCAGCCTCCGCATAATCTTCCCGCTGCGCGTCTTGGGCAGAATCTCCGTAAACCGGATCTCATCCGGCCGAGCCAGCGAGCCTATCTCCTTACTTACCCACTTACGCAACTCTTCCTTCAAGCCGGGCAGCATGCCCGCCTCGCGATGCTCGTGGTTCAAGCTGACAAACGCAACAATACCCTGCCCTTTCACTTCATCCGGACGCCCCACCACAGCCGCTTCCGCCACTGCCGGATGAGACACCAGCGCACTTTCTACTTCCATCGTACTTAGCCGGTGTCCACTTACATTAATCACGTCATCCACGCGGCCCATGATCCAGAAGTAACCGTCTTTGTCGCGATGCGCCCCATCGCCAGTAAAGTAACTTCCCGGTATCTGCGACCAATACTGCTCCACATACCGCTGCGGGTCGCCGTAAATAGTCCGCAGCATCCCCGGCCACGGTCGCCGAATTACTAAGAACCCGCCCTGCCCGTCCGGCACCACATTGCCGTCTTTATCTACAATCTCAGCTAGCACGCCCGGCATAGGCCTGGTTGCCGAGCCCGGCTTGGTCGGCACTACTCCTGGTACTGGTGCCAGCATCATGTGCCCGGTTTCAGTCTGCCACCATGTATCCACAATCGGACACCGATTCTTGCCAATCACTTCGCGATACCACATCCAAGCTTCGGGATTGATGGGCTCACCAACTGTGCCCAGCAGTCGCAGGCTACTCAAGTCATGCGCGTTAGGGTGTTCATCGCCCCACTTAATAAATGTGCGGATCGCCGTCGGCGCAGTGTATAGAATGTTCACCCGATGCCGCTCAATAATGTCCCAGAAACGGTCAAGCTGCGGATGATTCGGCGCACCTTCATACATCAGCACTGTTGCTCCGCACTGTAGCGGCCCATATAGGATGTAACTATGTCCCGTAACCCAACCAATATCTGCGGTGCACCAGTATATATCGTCTTCTTTTAAGTCAAACACCCACTTAGTCGTCAGGTAAGTTCCCACCGAGTAACCACCCGTAGTATGCAGTACACCCTTGGGCTTGCCCGTCGAGCCTGAAGTATAAAGAATAAACAGCGGATGCTCAGACTCCAGCGGCTCCGCCCTGGTACCCGGCTTGGCAGTTGCCATCAACTCATGCCACCAATAGTCACGGCCTGCCTGCATCTCAATCGGCGTCCCCGTCCGCCGCAGCACCACCACGCTCTGCACCGCCGGACAAGCCTTTAGCGCCTCTTCCACCACCGGAAACAGCTTTACCTCAGTTCCCTTGCGGAACGACCCATCTTGCGTAATCACCAGCGTCGCTTGGCAATCGTGAATGCGGTCCACCAGCGCACTTGCTGAAAATCCGCCAAAAATCACGGAGTGCGGTGCGCCAATCCGCGCACATGCCAGCATGGCAATCGGCAACTCCGGCGCCATGCCCATGTAAATGGCCACACGGTCGCCCTTCTGCACCCCCAACCGCTTCAGCACGCCAGCGAACTTCTCCACCTCAGTCAACAGTTGTTGATAGGTAAACGTCCGTATCTCGCCCGGCTCGCCCTCCCAAATAATCGCCGCCTTATTTCGCCGTGCTGAGGCCACATGACGATCCAAACAGTTGTAGCTCAAGTTGAGCTGCCCACCGCTAAACCACTTTACCCACGGGCAATCCCATTCCAGCGTCTTCTGCCACGGCTGGAACCAATGCAACTCGCTGGCTACGCGGCTCCAAAACGCGTCTGGCTCCTCAATAGATTCACGCCACAACCGTTCATATTCAGCCGGGTCGTTCATCAAAGCCCGGGCGCGAAACTCTTCCGAAGGCGCAAAAACCCGGCCTTCATGCAGAATGGATTCAATAGGGCTGGCGTAATTGTTACCGGACAAGGCGCTACCTCGAGACACGAATTGGCCAACATGGAAGGCTACCGCGCGAGTCGCAATAACGCAAAGAGCGTTGCGCGCGAATCGCGTGGGTCAGTTTGGTTTCTTTTGTCCGGACGCGACTCGATGCACCATTGTCATCCTGAGAATCAAATTGTGCGTCGGAGTTGCGGGTCGAGCCGCGCCCCGGAAAGAAGGAAACTGGCCCACTACTGGCGAAAAGAGCGCATGGTAGATTAGGGGCGAGTCATGGTAGAATTCGTCCGTGAACCTTAGCCTTAAAAATCCGGAAACCTACCGGCTTGCCCGTGAACTGGCACTACTTACCGGCAAGAGCATGACCGAAGCTGTCACCGAAGCTCTCAGACAAAGGCTGAATCACCTTAAAAAGCAGCGTGAAGAGGCACACTTTCATGAAGAGGTGTGCGAAATGAGTCGCCAGTTTCGTTCACTCTTGCAAGAACCCCTTGCGTCCCACGGCGACCTGCTCTACGACGAGCGCGGCTTACCCAAATGATTGTGGATACCAGTGCCATCATGGCTATTCTGTTGGCCGAACCGGACGCCGCAATCTATCAAAGTGCAATTTTTCGAGCCGAGGTTTGTCGCGTTTCAGCCGCGACGTACGTAGAAATGCACTCGGCGTTACGAGGCCGGGTAGATGCACGTGCCATTACGATTCTCGGGCTTCTGCTGCGGCGCATTGGGGCAGTCATCGAACCCTTTACTCATGAACAGGCGCTGTTGGCAAATGACGCATTTGCGCTTTTCGGTAAGGGAATTCATCCTGCAGGCCTCAATTTTGGAGATTGCTTCAGTTACTCGTTGGCAAAAGCAACCGGCGAGCCGCTACTGTTCAAGGGGAACGATTTTGCTCAGACCGATGTCCGGTCAGCCCTCAGTTCGTAGCTAGCTCAAGCCAAAAACCGCGACCGCTCCGGCCCTGTCGGAATCCTGCACTGATCAAACTTGCCGAATATCTGGTAGCGGTACCGGGCCACGATCCCGTAGCAAAAATCGCGCAGCCCTCGCGGCAACACGCGGACGAATGTCGCCAGCTTCCACGGCCAGCCCAGGGTTTCGGCAATACCCAGCGAGGCATCGGATTTCTCCAGCAAGGTTTCCTCCGGCGTCCCGGGGTTCTTCACCAGAATCACACTCCCCATGTTCTCTGGGTCGCGCCCTCGCCGTAGCAGCAGGGCCCGCGCAAACCCGCTCTGCCGCGGAGCCAGCAGAAACTTCCCCTCGTGATCATGCTTCAGCACAAACTTTACCGTGCGGTCGCACAGGCCGCACACCCCGTCATACAAAATCACTGACTTGCCCACGAGACTCGCTGCTTGCTCTTCCATTGACCCATACTAGCTGAAAAATGGTAGGGGCCGGATGCGATCGCATCCGCCCCCGCTTGGCGCACGAACGCACCCATATGGCCGCGTTATTTTTTCTTGGCTGCCGCCGCGTCGGCGGCCTTCTCCGCCTTTTCCGCTGACGCGCTTTCCATCTTGTCTTCCACAATCGAGCCATCGTTGGCATTCACGCCGATTTCGTAGAGGCCCTTGGTGGTCTTGATGTCGAAGGAATACTGTTGCACGCCGTTTTCCGTTTCAAGTTCGGCGCTCTTAATCTTACCGGGATGCTTATCCAGTGCAATTTTCTTGGCTTCCGCCATAGAGAGCTTGGGCTTTTCCGCGGCAAAGACGGTTACAGACGCAAAAGCAAGGGTAACCGCGAATAGGACTGCGTAAGCCTTCGTCCCGCTAGAACGCTTCATGTGCAAGTGAACCTCACAGTGAATTGATGGAGCATACAGGAATAGTCAATTAGACGCTGCGCTCGCAACCTCGTCAACCTCACTCTTCGCTCTCTTGAGCCCAGAGGTCCTTCCGAGTTTCTCGCTTTTTTTCTTGCCCGTGTTTCTTGCCCTATTTTTCTCCCCCACGCCGAACGTCGCCAACCTCCGTCCGCGCTTCCTTGCAGCGGCTTGCTGCCCCATCCCTGTGCTAGCCTCGAAGTAGGATTCCTCTTCATGCCAACCAAGCCCTTAAATCTCGACGTACACGAGCGCATTGAGTGCGCACACACCCTTTCTTCACACTTCTATACCGACCCCCGCATCTTGGAGGTCGAACGCGCCAACATCTTCCGCAAAACCTGGCAATTGGTAGGTACCGCCGACCAGCCCTGCGGAGAGCGGGATGGCGCCACTCGCACCATCGCCGACCCCGGCTCCTACTTCACCGCAGAAGTCGCCGGTGAGCCGGTGGTTGTAATTCGTGACAAAGACGGTACGTTACGCGCCTTCAGCAATGTGTGCCGCCATCGCGCTGGTCCCATTGCCACCGGTTCCGGCCCCTGCGCTAACGTGCTGCGCTGCCAATATCACGGATGGAGTTACGCCCTCGATGGACGACTGATTGGTACGCCCGATGTGGAGGGAGTGGAGTTCTTCGACCGCAGCAGCATGGGGATGTTTCCGGTGCGGCTGGAGCAGTGGGAAAACTTGCTGTTTGTGAACTTCGATAGCGAAGCCGAATCGCTGGCAACATTTCTCGGAGAGATTCCGCAGCGGGCCGCTGGCTTTCACTTCAACGACCTTGCAATGGTCGAGCGCCGCGATTACATCATTGATTGCAACTGGAAGGTATACGTAGACAATTATCTGGAGGGATACCACATCCCCATTGCACACCCCGGCTTGATGCGCGAAATTGACTACAGCCAGTATCGCGTGGAGACGTTTCGTTACTATTCGCAGCAGTTTGCCCCTTTGCGCGGGGTGCGGCCTGATGACGCTGCCGAACGTTTCTACACCCCGGCGGAAGGCAGCGACGCCCCCAACGAGGCGGTTTATTTCTGGCTCTTCCCTAACCTGATGCTGAATATTTACAGCGATAATATTTCCACGAATTTGATTGTGCCGTTAGGGCCGGATAAGACCCTCACCATCTTCGAGTGGTTTTTCCATAAGCCGAAATCACCGAACGACCGCGAGCGCATAGCCGAACGCGTTGCCCGTGCCATCGCCTTCAGTGACGAAGTGCAGCAGGAAGACATCTTTCTGTGTGAGTCGGTGCAGAAAGGGTTGCGGTCCGCCACCTATGATCGCGGCCGCTACTCGGTGAAGCGGGAAAACGGCTTGCACCACTTCCACGCGCTGCTGGCAGAGTTTCTCGGGTAAAGCCCTGCACACATTCTCGGGATAAAGCCCTGCACAAATGTCGGACGAAATGGATCACGAAAGCCGGCGTGGTGGCACTGTGCACCAAGGCCCGCAAATGCGCGCGGCAAATTCTATCTATAGCAAGTAAATTCGTATAGTTGTGTTTCGTTCCACAGTACGGCATTTTTTTCCCCACGCTCGGTCTCCCAAGTCCAAATTTTCCTCGAGCCTCCCTGCCTTCTTACCTCGCGTCCCCTACTTTGCATTCACTTCTGCATCCCAATTCACCACCAGCGTCATCGGTTGCGCCGTTTCCAGCAGCGCGTTGTTCACCAGAAACCGTCCGTCGCGCGCCACATCGTACCCCTGCAGCTCGATCGAAGCCCGGATGCTGGTCGGAAACAGCGTCTTGGGCGGGCTGAAGCTGATTCCCTGCTTGTCCTCAGTCACCACCACGGCGGTCATGTGCCGTCCTGCATCCAGATAGAACAATTGCTTGCCGTCGCTGCTCCATCGCGGCTGCGAGCCCCCATTGGGCGACACCTGATACCGCGCCCCGGGAGCAGGAAAGCTGGTCACATAAACCTGCGATTCGCCACCCACGCTGGCCTGGTAGGCCATCCACCGGTTTGTCCGTGGCATAAGCTGTGCGGAACTGCCCGCCTCAGCATCCTGCAGCACCACGGTCGGCGACCCGCTGCCCACCAAAGGCAACAAGCTCAGCGTCGCATTGCCGTTCGCCAGATTCGCCCGATACAGCAGTTTCTGTCCATCGGCAGTCGTATCGGCTGGAACCACCGGGAATGGATTCGAGATGAGCGAGCGTTCTTCTCCCCCGCCGTCCGCTCGCAAAGCTGCGATGCCGAATCCGGCTGAGCCGGTTGGGTCAGATACCGAGTAGTACAACCGCTCGCCATCCGGCGACCACACCCCCGAATACGACGGGTTATTCAGTCCCGATCCGTGCGAAATCTGTGCCCGGCTTCCCCGCTGCAAATCCCATATCCATGTCTCAGTGCGACCGTCCGCCACCACGCCCGTAGACAGTTTCGAATTATCGGGCGACAGTCTGAGCGCACCATAGAACCGATAGTCTGATAGCGCGGACAACAACTTTCCCTGCGGACTGAACCACTCTTGCCGCTCCCCGACTTTCTCCCGCCCTTCCAGCACTAAGAGCATGCCATTCTGCGAGACGGAGTAAATCGCGCTGCCCGTCGTCTCGTCCATCGCCACCTGCCCGGACAGTTGCAACTGCTCGCCAGAAAGCTTCCCGGAGTCCGGATCAAACCGTTGCGCCAGCAGCGCCCGGTCGCGCACCGCCAGCAAATAGCCGGAAGCGTAACTAGCCACCGTGTAAGGCCCTGCCAGCAGGCGCCTGTCCTGCTTGCCGTCCACAGACCCCATATGGATTTCGTTGGTCGTCGAATACGCACCTGTGGGTGAGTACAGATACACAAAATGCTTACCATCCGGCAGAAACGATGGCCAGCGGGCCGAGTCCCCTCGGCCATCTATCTTCGTTTGGGCAGTTGCCACTGCGCTGCCGCTGCCATCTGGCTGCACCACCCGGAGCGGCCCCAGATAGTCCGGGGCGTATACGATCAGGTTCTTGCTGCCCCAGCTACCCCCGCGGGCGGCGTGTACCGCTGCAATGGCTACGGGCGAGCCGCCACTCACATCAATCTTCCACAACTTGTGGCTGGCGAAGAATGCTAGAAAGTGTCCGTCAGGCGACCAGAAGGGATAGTACGCGGCCTCGGTTTCCGGCAGCTCTCGAGCTTGCGACTTGGTAAGATCGCGCACCCAAAGGCTCAGGTGTCCCTCGCGACTCGCGACAAAAGCAATCCGGGTTCCGTCGCTCGAAAGCACTGGGGGGCCGTCCTGATTTAGCGGCGCGAACTTTGTACCCTCAGGCGGCAGAATGGTGGTTCGCATCACCTGCCGCTTGGGCTGGCCCACCCCGTGGCTGAGCCATGCCGTGGCCGCCACCACCGCGAGCAACGCTACAGTGCATAAAGTCCACTGCTTCCACGAACGCTTCGGCAGTGCAAGCGCAGCGGCGGAACTCTGCGAGTCCGACTTGCCAAGCCATGCCAGTTGCAGCTTCACATCGTGTGCGGTTTGAAAGCGATGCCCGGGATTCTTTTCCAGACAATTCTGTACCACGTAATCGAGCGCCGCCGGGCTGGCGGGCCGCACCGTGCTCAGTGGCTCCGGCTCGTGTTCCAGAATCGCCGTCATCACGCTCAACTGCGACTTGCCTTCAAATGCCCGCTTGCCCGTGACCATCTCATACAGCACGCAGCCGAACGCAAAGATGTCGCTGCGCGCGTCGGCTCTACCCCCTTGAATCACCTCAGGTGCCATGTACTGGAAGGTCCCAACGATTCTTCCCTGCTGCGTCAGCGCGGGCGCGGGCAGACTTAGAGACGTCACGTCAAGCGTAGGACTAGCCATGCCAGAGTCGGTGACGATTGAAGTCGCGCTGCCTGAAGGCACCGCAGCGCCCGTAGGCTTCGCCAAGCCAAAGTCGAGCAGTTTGGCCCCACTCGGAGTGAGAAAAATGTTCGCCGGCTTCAGGTCACGATGTACCGTGCCTGCTCGATGCGCCTTTTCCAGCGCGTCGGCAATCTGGACGCCGAACTCCAGCACCTGCTTTACCGGCAGCGGCCCCTTTTGTAGCCGCACGTCGAGCGGCTCCCCTTGCAGCAGTTCCATCACCAGAAAGTCTGTGCCGTCCTGCGAGCCAATGTCATATAACTGGCAAATGTGGGGATGGTTCAGCGAGGAGACGGAGCGAGCCTCCCGCTCCAGCCGTTGCTTCAGGTCAGGGTCGGCGGAATGCTCCGTCGGCAGTACTTTGATGGCGACATCGCGGCCCAGCCGCGTGTCGTGCGCGCGGTACACCTCTCCCATGCCACCTGCACCCAGTGGCGACACAATTTCATAAGGACCGAGCTTGGTTCCGGGCGTCAGAGACATTCCGCCATAGTCTCACAAAGGCAGAAAAAGAGCAGAAACGGAAAACTTTAAGAGAGAATAACGCCAGAATAATGCGAGAACAACGCAGGAACAATGCAGTAACAATGCAGTAATAATGCAGTAATAACGCAGGAACAATGCTAGAACAATGCCAGAAAAATAAGTTTTGGCTGCCCCCCAGGGATTCGAACCCCAATATGCTGATTCAGAATCAGCTGTCCTAACCGTTGAACGAGGGGGCAGCAAGCGTACGCCCGCACTATTAACCCTACAACCGTGCGGAGCAATTGCGACTGGAACTATTGGTATTCTACGGGCAGCGCGGGCATGGGTCAAACCCAACCCGCTGGAGGCTTTTCCCCATGTCGCTCACCCTATCGGCCGAAAACACTTCTCACCCCGCCGCCCACCTGCTCGAGTCCTCCCGCTGCGCGCTCCTCGTCATAGACATCCAAGAAAAACTCCTCCCCGCCATCCACCAAAAAGACGCGCTGCTGCACAACGCGCAGTTGCTTACTCGCCTCGCCGGCATTCTGCACATTCCCACCATCGTTTCCACGCAATATGCCAAGGGATTGGGCGGCACCGTCGCAGAAGTCGCAGCGCTCACCACCACCGCCGCCACCTGCGACAAAACTTCCTTCGGCTGCTTTGCCAGCGACACCTTCCCCGCCCTGCTCAAAGCCTTGCCCGGCCAACGCAACACCCTGCTCCTCTGCGGCATGGAGTCCCACATCTGCGTCATGCAAACCGCCTTGGGAGCGTTGCACGAAGGTTACATCGTCCATGTCGCAGCCGATGCGGTCGGCTCCCGCTCCGCAGCCAATTGGCAGATTGGCCTGGACCGTATGCGCGACGCCGGTGCCGTCATCTCGTCCACAGAAATGATGATGTACGAACTGATGCGCGCTTCTGGCACCGAGCCCTTCAAGGCTATGCTGCCTCACCTGAAGGCCTAGCGCAACCCGCCAAATCAAATGCGGAAATGAAAACCTCGGCGTATCTCGTGGCCTATCCCTTGGCCAATCACTCGCAGACCACGCGCCAACCAAGCGAAAAGCCACCCATCGCTGGGTGGCTTTTCCTATCTGCTCAATTTGCAACTTACTCTTGCGGCGCTTCGTACACTGGCTCTTCGCCCGATTCCGCAGCCGCAAAGTCGTCCGCCTTCTTCTTCACCCTCACTACAGTGATCTTGACGAACCCCTCTTCAAACGTCGGAGCCTTCAACTTAGCTGCCATCTTGCGCAAAATCTCGTCATCTACCTGACGTTTCCGCGTCTGGTTGCGCAGCAGACAAACCTCCAGCGGCACATCAAAAAACACCGCTTGCGCCTCATAACCGTAATCATGGGCCAGCTTGATCCAGATCTGCCGGTCGTGCGGCGTCAGGTTGGTCGCATCCACATAGCTCATCGGACGCTTCGCCACCATCCGCGACCGCAACATCGAACGCAGATTCTGGAAGACGTGCTCCGGCAGCTTCTGATCCGTCTCGTCATCGAACAAAAGAAAGCGTATCTGGTCGCTGGAGAGTGGCGTGATGTTGTGCCGCTTGAACCACGAACTCTTCCCCGAACCCGGCAACCCAATCGAAAGCACCACTGCACCCTTCGACTTGCGCGCAGCCGCCGATGCAGCCAACGGCTCCTCGGACTCCGGCGCTTCCGCAGAGGAGGCAGCAGCAGCCTCACGGCGCGGTTCGCCACGCTCGCTGCGTTCGCCACGCTCGCCACGCTCGCTGCGTTCACGGCGTTCGCTGCGGTCGCCACGCTCATTGCGTTCACGGCGGCCACCGCGTTCCCGGCGGCCACCCTCACGTGTCGCCGCAGGCGCGGCTTCGTCGCCCCGCTCCGCCACGCCACTCAGGTGGTCCATCGTCGGTTGCAGCGGCTTTTCCGCCTTCACCGCAGCGGCAGCCGGAGCGGCCTCGCCCGCAGGGCGATCGCCTCGCGGGCCTTTACCACCACGTCCCCGGCGACGACGTCGCGCACGAGCCGTTTTGCCATCGGCACCTTCACCACCCGCTTGCGCATTGCCGTCGTCAGCTTCGTCCCCACCAGCTTCATCGCTGGCACTGGAGTCTACCGCTTCCGGCGCAGGCACTGCGGCAGCTTCGGCCCGCCCCCGGCGACGCTTGTCGTCCACCGCTGCTGGCGGAGGGTTCGCCGGTTCAGCGTCCCGTACCGCGTCCCGGCGCGTTTCTCCGGGTAATAGAGAGTTTGACTCCGCACTGGCGTCGCCAGCGGAGGACTGAGGTTTTTCGTTTTTCATGATGCCGGGATCCGGGGCGCTCCCGGTATCCGTCTGTTCCTTGCGTCGCCCAAAGCGATCGCGCAACCAATTGCGCATATTTTTGTTGGTCGAAGTTTCTGAAGAAATCGAAACCTGCCTGCGCGACAGTAGCACGCGGCAAAAGCTCCACTGCCAGCAGTATATACAGTTTGACGATTGCACGAACGTGGGTGCACCTCATGTGCCACCATTTCGCTTCCAGCCCCACCGCCATTCCCCATGAAATAATGCGCTTATGGCCTCTTTTCATCCCACCTTGGCACGTGAAAACTATATTTCGCTCTGCACCTTCCGCAAAGACGGCACTGCCGTTCCAACCCCGGTTTGGTTCGCCGAGCACAACGGCACCCTGTTGGTCATGACCCGCGATAACTCCTTCAAAATTCGCCGCATCCGCAACAATCCGGCCGTGCAGGTGGCTCCCTGCTCCATGCGCGGACGCGTCACCGGCCCCTACCAGAATGCCGCTGCCGCAATCTTGCCCCCATCGGAATGGCCCGCCGCCCGCCGCCTGCTGGCTCGCAAGTATTGGCTCATGCGCCTCACCTTTCTGTGGAGCAAGCACAACCTCTTCCTCGCAATCCGCTATGCCATCCACCCGCTCATCCACCCACTCCTCCACCCCTCTGACGGCTGACGCCCCTTTCTGTGCGCCCGCCCCTGCATCCCACGCCGATCTCGCGTAGAATATCGTTGAGCGAAAACACAGGCGCAAAACCCTGAAATCTCCTCTTACCCGGCCCTGGTTTGCCGTGTAAGAGCAGCCTGATAACGCAGGCGCGGGCTTAGCCCGGAACAATTCCCTCGCAATGGAGGATGTATGGCAGTCAAAGTTGCAATCAACGGTTTTGGCCGCATCGGCCGTAACGTGCTTCGCACCGCCCTCAACGATCCGGAACTGGATTTCGTGGCGGTCAACGACCTTACCAGCCCCAAGACGCTGGCTCACCTGCTCAAGTACGATTCGGTCCTCGGTAACCTGCACCACACCGTAACTGCTGGCGACGACTTCCTCCAGATTAACGACAAGAAAATCAAAGTGTTTGCCGAGCGCGACCCCGCCAAGCTCGATTGGACCTCCGTCGGCGCTCAGGTCGTGATTGAATCCACTGGCCACTTTACTAATGCCGAAGATGCCAAAAAGCACCTGCGCGGCACCGTCAAAAAGGTCATCATCAGCGCTCCCGCCAAAGGCGAAGACATCACCATCGTCATGGGCGTGAATGACGACAAATACGTCGCAGCCAGCCACCACATCGTCTCGAATGCCTCCTGCACCACCAACTGTCTGGCTCCCGTCGCCAAGGTTTTGCACCAGCATTTCGGCATCATCAACGGCTCCATGACCACCATCCACTCCTACACCAACGATCAGGTCATTCTCGACTTCCCCCACAAAGACCTGCGCCGCGCCCGCGCCGCTGCTCTTTCCATGATTCCTACCTCCACCGGTGCCGCCAAGGCCATCAGCCTCGTCGTCCCCGAACTCAAAGGCAAGCTCGATGGCTTCGCCATGCGCGTCCCTACCCCCAACGTTTCGGTGGTAGATCTTGTGGTGTTCTGCGAGAAGACGACGACCGTAGAAGAAGTCAACGCCGCTCTCCAGACCGCTTCTGAAGCTGGTCCGCTCAAAGGCTACCTCGGCTTTGAAACCAATGAACTGGTCTCCAGCGACTTCAAGGGCGATTCCCGCTCCTCCATCGTGGATGCTCCCATGACTCGCGTCATTGGCGGCAACTGCGTCAAAGTCATCGCTTGGTACGACAATGAGTGGGGTTACTCCTGCCGTGTGCGAGACCTCATCCACTTCTTCAACAACAAGGGCCTGTAAGGTCCACCGATTCGCCGGGACGAGGGCGCTGCTTTCGTCCCGGATGTCACAAAACACACAGCACCCGTTGTCGCACCTCCTTCAACACACTTCTCGAAAGAGAGCCAGCCATGTCCAAGCTTTCCATTAAAGATATTGATCTAAATGACAAGCGCGTCTTTATGCGCGTTGACTTCAACGTTCCGCTGGAAGAGGGCCGCGTTACCGACGACACCCGCATCCGCGAAACCCTGCCCACCATCGAGTACGCCTTGCGCCACGGCGCACGCCTCATTCTGGCCTCGCACCTCGGCCGCCCCAAAGGTAAAGTCAACCCCAAGCTCAGCTTGAAGCCCGTCGCCGAGCGTCTGCGCATTCTGCTCGATGAAAAAATGGGCCGCGGCCAAAACGTCGGCTTTTGCCCCGACTGCGTCGGCCCGCAAGCCGAAGAGATGTCTGGCAAGCTCGAAAAAGGTCAAGCCCTCCTGCTAGAAAACTTGCGCTTCTACGCCGAAGAAGAAGCCAACGACGAGACCTTCTCCAGACGTCTCGCCGCACTCTGCGACTACTACGTTAATGACGCGTTCGGCACCGCCCATCGCGCCCACGCCTCCACCGTCGGCATCACCAAATGGGTGCAGAAATCCGCCGCTGGCTTGCTGATGCAAAAAGAACTCGACTACATGGGTAAGGCACTCACCAATCCTGAGCGCCCCTTCGTCGCCATCCTCGGCGGCGCCAAAGTCAGCGACAAAATTGGTGTCATCCAAAACCTGCTCGCCAAAGTAGACACCCTGCTCATCGGCGGCGCCATGGCCTATACCTTCCTCAAGTCGCAGGGCCTTGAAGTGGGCAAGAGCCTGCTCGAAGCCGACAAACTCGACCTCGCCACCAGCCTGCTCACCGAGGCCAACGCCAAAGGTGTCAAGTTCCTGCTGCCTGTGGATCACATCGTCTCCGACAAGCTCGATGCCACCGCCCAAGCCAAAACCATTTCCGCAGGTCAGGCCATTCCTGCCGACATGATGGGCCTCGACATCGGCCCCGATACCGTAGAAATCTACGAAAAAGAAATTAGCCGCGCTCAAACCATCATCTGGAACGGCCCCATGGGCGTCTTCGAAGTGAAGCAGTTCGCCAACGGCACCATGATGGTCGCCGAAGCCATTGCCGACAATCCCGGTGCAGTCTCCATCGTCGGTGGCGGCGATTCGGTCGCCGCAGTCCACGCCGCACGCGTAGCCGAGCGCATCACCCACATCTCCACCGGCGGCGGTGCCTCCTTGGAATTTCTGGAAGGCAAAAAATTGCCCGGGGTTGAAGCCTTAAATGACAAGTAGTGGCAAAAAGGGGCAACGCGATCTCGCTGCGCCCCGCAATGCCCCGATTCGCTCCTGACCACGGCTTTGACCCTTGCCGAATCAAACCGTAGTCAGCAATTTGAAATCTAAAACTCGAAGGGTATTCCCTCATGTCCCGAAAAAAGGTAATTGCCGCCAACTGGAAGCTCTACAAGAACACCGCAGCGTCCAACGAATTTTTTACGGCCTTCCTGCCCCTCGTCGCTGGCCACGACCGTGACGAGATCGTCATCTGCCCCACCTTCTTGTGCATCCCCGCCGCCGTCGCCGCCACCACCGCCTCCAGCGTGCATATCGGCGGACAGAATCTCTACTGGAAGCAGGAAGGTGCCTTTACCGGAGAAATCTCCGCCGGAATGTTGCACCACGCTGGATGTTCGCACGTCATCATCGGCCACTCCGAGCGCCGCCAGTATTTCCACGAGACCGACGACACCGTAAACCTGAAGCTCAAGGCCGCGCTAGAAGCTCATCTGGTGCCCATCGTCTGCGTAGGCGAAGTACTGGAAGAGCGCGAAGCGGGACTTACCGAAGACGTGTTGCGCCGCCAGGTGCAGGGCGCTCTGCGCGGCATGTCTGGAGAAAAAGCCGCAGCCCTTATCGTTGCCTACGAGCCCGTGTGGGCCATCGGCACCGGCAAAACTGCCACCCCAGCCATGGCCGTCGAAGCCCATCAGGTGATTCGCACCGAAGTGGCCGAATGCCTCGGCGACGACCACGCCAACACAACCCGCATCCTCTACGGCGGCAGCGTCAAGCCCGAAAATGCCAACGCCCTCATGTCTGAAGTAGAAATTGACGGCGCACTCGTCGGCGGCGCCAGCTTAGACGCAGTGTCGTTTTTCAAAATCGTGCACTGGTAACCGCCCTGCTGTAAGTACCAATCGGGTACTCGCCCACATGCACTAGGTAGCCCAGCTTTCCTCCCTGCACTTCGCGGAGGGAAGCTGGGTTCACCCGCCAACACACCCGCGACAACCAATCCCAGAAATGCTCCGCTAATCCCAATCTCCCGTTGACTTAAGGTTCAAAATCGTAGCAAGCTAGATAAGCTGGGTGGGTTGCGCATTTTTCGGTTTTCACATTCGTACTACAACCCCCAACTTACAATTTACTTTCGCAATCATTTCCCTTTTGCGGGTGCAGGCACACTCTCCCACCCGCCGCACTCCAAACCTCACACCGCAAACCTATTACCATCCATCTCATGGTTCTCATCATCATGGGCGTCACCGGATCCGGCAAAACCACCATCGGCTCGCTGCTCGCCACGCGCCTCGGCTGCACCTTCGCCGACGCCGACACCTACCACTCCCCCGCCAACAAACTCAAAATCAGCCAAGGCATTCCCCTGACGGACGACGACCGCGCCCCCTGGCTCGCTACTCTGCACAACCTCATCCTCCAATGGCTCGCCAACCAACAATCCGCCGTCCTCGCCTGCTCCGCCCTCAAGCACAGCTATCAGGCGGAACTCTGCGGCACCCCGCCGTACCCTGATGTACAACTGGTGTACCTCAAGGGCAACCCAGACCTCATCGCCTCCCGCCTCCGCGAACGCCACAACCACTTCGCTGGAGAAGCCATCCTCGCCAGCCAGTTCCAAACCCTCGAACCACCAACCGACGCCACGGTGGTAGACATCGCAGGCACACCCGCAGAAATCGTCGAACAGATCGTCGAACAGATCAGCAAACAGACCATCCAACAGACCATCCAACAGACCATCCAATGAACCAACAAAAATGCTCAACGCCGCGATTCCAGCTCCGCAACATCCCCTGCCCTTGCTATAATTTGAAAGTCCCTCAACTCGTTAGGCAACACTGTGCGGAAGTGGCGAAATTGGCAGACGCACCATCTTGAGGGGGTGGCGCCGAGAGGCATAGGGGTTCAAGTCCCCTCTTCCGCACCAAATTTTTATCAGGTTCGTCCTGCTGGCGAATTCCACCAGCATCAGCCTGCAAGCACCACGAAAATTCAGAACGCAAAGGAAAGCGGGCCGTACCTTTCACCCGCGCACACGATTATGGTTTGGTGGATGTATGCAGTCGCTACGATTCATGTCCTTGCTTGCTTGATCCTCATCGGAGTGGTGTTGCTGCAACACGGCAAAGGCGCGGACTTGGCGCTATTCGCCGGCGGCAGCAGCCAAACCGCCTTTGGCCCTCGCGGCGCCGCTACCCTGCTCAGCCGCGTCACCACCTGGGCCGCCGTCATCTTCATGTTCACCTCCATCACCCTTTCGCTCGGCCAAAGCAAACACGCCGATAGCTCGGTGATCGAACAATTGAAGAGCGCGCCCGCACCCACCACCTCAGCACCGGCTGCACCCGCGCCGCAGACCCCTGCGCCTGCCGCGCCTGCAAACAAGTAAACCCAACCACCGTTTTCCACTGACGGCGAGGCCCTCATGATTCACGAAATCCTCGCCGTCGGCCCCCTCCAGTGCAACTGCTCCATCCTCGGTGACGAGGCCACCCACGACGCCATGGTCATTGACCCCGGCGACGACATCTCCCGCATCACCGCCATCCTCGAAAAGCACAAACTGCACGTCAAGCAGATCGTCATCACCCACGCCCACATTGACCACGTCGGCGGTGCCATGAAGCTGCGCGCCCTCACCGGCGCGCCCATTCTGCTGAATGAGAACGACTACGCCCTGCTGAAGCTGCTCGATATGCAAGCCGCCTGGCTCGGCATGGCCACCCCAGGCCCCGTCACCATTGACGCCAGCCCCCCGCATCTGAGCAAACTGCAAGCTGGCCCCCTTAGCGCCACCGTACTGCACACTCCCGGCCACACCGAAGGCAGCATCTGCCTCTACTTCGAGCCTCAGCAAACCCTCATTGCTGGCGATACCCTCTTCGCTGGCAGCATCGGTCGCACCGACCTGCCGGGCGGCTCCTTCGAAAAAATCATCCGCTCTATTCACAACACCGTGCTCGCACTACCCGATGACACCAAAGTAGTCCCCGGCCACGGCGGCCTCACCACCATCGGCCACGAACGCGAATCCAACCCCTTCCTCATTAAGCGGTAGCTTCACTGCATAGCAGATACCGGAACCTTCTTTACCACCTGTCATTCTGAGTGGTTTACCGCCTGTCATCCTGAGCGCAGTGGGGGAATCGCAAAGCGATTCCCCCCACGCAGTCGAAGGACCCCTACCCCGGCAGCCCCCTCACCCGAAACTCGTGCTATTCTCGGTCAATCATGCGTCCGCTTCCAGCCATACTTCTTGCCACGGCCCTGCTCTCCACTGTCCACGCCCAAACCCCCAGGTCAGACGCCGACATTGCCACAATAGTGCAAGCCCGCGCTGGCGACTACGTCGCCTGGGGTCCGCAACTCAACCAGCCCGGCACATCGCTCGCTTTGTCGGAACTCTCGCGCGGCAGCGACGGCGTTCACTACAAGCTCACGGCCACCGGGCTTCCCCTCAACCGCACCTATCAGTTGGTCAGCTTTCCCATCACCAGCGACCTGCCCGTGGTTGTAATGGAGGGTGTCTCGCTGAACGATAGCGGCGTCGCCATCTGCACCGGCAGCACCGGACATTGCGCCGGAGCCACAGCCAACGATCCCGTGGCCCTGATCTTCAAGCCCGCCAAAGGTGAGCCTTATCGTGTGGCGCTGTTCGCCACCGGCGCCGGGCCCGAAATTCGCGCCTTTGCAAAAACCATACCCATCCCCAACGAAGCCTCGGACGCGGGCTGCAAAGCCGCCGCCGTGCTGCTCTATCCCAACTCAGAAGCCCTGTTGATCGAAGGCTCAGGCTTTGCCCCCAACGCACCCGTCCAAATGCTTTCCACCTCAGCCGGCGAGCAGCAAAACTCCTCGCTCCAAGCCGACAGCAAAGGTGAATTCAGAACCTCGCTGCTGCCTTATGTAAAGGGCAAAGACAAGGGCTTGACGCAGGTAACCCTCAAGTCCGCCGCCTGCGCACCCGTAGTTTCCTTTGCTTGGGGCAAAGGCGTGAACACGCCGCAATAGGCGCTAGATTAGCGGGCTGCCAACAATGGGGCCATTCTGGTCAGACCCTCGCGAAAGACTGCTTCCGGCACAATCAGGCTCAGCACCAAATACCCTTCCTGGCGGAAGTCAAAAAAGTGCCCCGGATGCACCAGCACCCCGCATTCTTCCACCATCCGCACCGCCAACTCTTCCTCGCTGCCAACATTCGGCACCCGCACAATCGCATACCAGCCCGCCTCCACCGCCAGCCGCAAACACGCAGGCAGTGCAGCCAATGCGTCATCCAGTTCCCGCAGATTCGTCCGCACCCGCTCCAGCAACTGCCGCTGAATCGCACCCCGTTGCCCCAGCATCACAGGCGCAGCCACTTGCACCGGCGTCCCCACAGATAAGAACGTATCCGCAATCACTTCCAGCCGCGCCATGGCATCCGCCGCCAACTCCGCTGGCCCGCTCACCACCATCCATCCCAACTTCATCTGCGGCAAACAGCATATCTTCGAAAGCCCGCTCAGCGTAATCGTCAGCGCGCCCTCGTTCCCCGCAAAGCTGCGCAAACATGCCGCGGCCCCCAGCCGCTCGTCCGCCAGCCCATAGTCGAGAAACACCTCATCCACCACCAGCGCCAGCCCCAACTCTGCGGCAATCTGGTTCAACTCCTCCCGCTCGCCCGCGCTCACCGCCGACCCCGTCGGGTTATTCGGATGCACCAGCACAATCGCCCGCGTCTTGGCCGTTATCGCCGCCCGCACACTCGTAAAGTCAATCTGCCAACCCCGGTCACCCGGGTCACACACCAGTGCATAATGCCTCAGCTTCACATCCTGCAAGTCCGCTAAAAATTGCAGTAGCGGATAGCTCGGCTCCGGCACCAGCACCTCGTCCCCGGCATCGCACAACAGGCGAAACGCATGGGCATAACCCTCGCTCGTACTCGTCGTCAGCACCATGCGCTCCGGGCGCACCGCCTGTGCAGGCACACGCTTGCCGTAGTACTCCGCCACCGCCTGCCGCGCGGAAAGCATCCCCACCGCATTCGGCTCGTATTGCAGCACTGCCGCACTCGCCAGCGGTTCCAGTAACTCCGCCGGATACCTCAACCCCACCCGCGTTGGGTTCGACTCAGTCAAGTCAACCATACCCAGCCCATCAGCCCGCCGCGCCGCAATCACCTGCGTCAGCCGATTGCTCGCCAGCACCCACTCCGTCCGCCCAGCAAACCGAATCCCCATTCCCGAAGTATCCCACAGCAGCAGGGCATCCATTCTGGAATCTCACGTCAACCGGTCAAGCCTGCCGTTTCATTGCGGGGAGTGACGCTTCAGTGCCGCGCGCCCCCCCCGCTTGTTCCTGAAACTTGAAACTCACCGCTGCTTTTCTGCGAGAATCTTTCCATGACCTCCACTTCTTCCCCCCGCGTCCGCTTCGGCATCGTCGGCTTTGGACTCCACGGCCACAAACGCCTTATGCCCGCCTTCCTCGCATCCGAACGCTGCACCGTCACCGCCGTCTCCAACCGCTCACTCCCCAAGGCACAAGCCATTGCCGGGCAATATGGCATAGCCCTCGCCTTCGACTCTGCTGACGCCCTCGCCGCCTCACCCGACGTGGATGCCGTCTTCGTCACCTCCGCCGACGTTGCCCACCTCGCCGACGTGCTCGCCTGCATCCGCCATCGCAAGCCCGTGCTCGTCGAAAAACCCATGGCCATGACTGCCGGCGAATGCCGCCAGATGGTCGAAGCCGCAGAAAATGCCCACGTGACTCTCGGTGTCGCCCATGCCTTCCGCTTCCACGAAAGCACCCGCGTTTTCCGCGACCGCATCCTCTCCGGCGACATCGGTGCCCCAGTCTTCGCCCGCTCCGAGTTCAGCTACATCGCCGCCGCCCATCCCCGTAAGTGGCTCACCGACCCCACCGTCGCCGCAGGCGGCCCCATTACAGATATCGGCGTCCACTGCATAGACTCCCTGCGCATGATCCTTACCGATGAAGTCGTTTCTCTCTCCACCACCGCCGTCACCGACTCGGCCTCCGGCCCCGTCGAAGCCGCCGCCCTCATCAACCTTCGCTTCTCCCGCGGAGCACTCGCCGTCGTCGCCGTATCCACCCGCGCCTCCTACCGCACCCCGCTCGAGGTTGTTGGCAACACCGGCTCGCTCCTCAGCCCCAACGCCTTCAGCTCAGACCGCGACGTCTCCATCGAACTGCATCAGATGTCAGAATTTGTGGAAGCAGAGGTGGTGAGCAACGCCCTTACCTACCCGCGCCAGGCCGACGCCTTCGCCGACGCTGTCCTCGGTCGCGCGCCGTTCCCCATTTCGGGCCGCGAAGGCTGGCAAAATCAGTTGATTCTAGAAGCGGCCTACAAGAGTTGGAAGGATGGTGTAGCGGTGCCGGTCGCGATGGTTGCTCGCTAGAATGCGCTTAACTGCAAATGCCTTGCAGATCACTCGCCACTTGCAGATGACCCGCAACTTGCCGATAACGCGCAATAAGATGACCGGCCCCGCCAGACCGCTGCCATTTAGGCTGGCAGAACGTGCAGACTACAGCAAACCCATGCTCCGCAATCGCGGCACCGGATCCGTCACCGCTTCCCGGTGGAAGACCCACCTAGCCACTGCGAACCCAAACATCACGTAGAAAAATTGCAGCAACTTCATCATTCCTCGACCTCCCCCACCGCTCATACACGCTTCGCGCTGGTGACGAATCTGGCTTCCGGCAGCGCCAGGCGGGGGGAGAATCGCCTTCCAATTCCGACCTTATGCTCCTACCAGACCGAGGTCAATGTAACGAATGTGTCAGTCGCCCCCACAAAAGGGTCACCTCTCGCACTCGCCTCCGCCGGTTGCCTCTTGCCGAACCAACGTTGTAAAGTCAAAGAAGTGGCAGTATGACCCTGCAAGGCTTAAAACAGTGGATCGCGCTCATTTGCCTGCTGCTGACCCTTGGGTCAGCGGCCGCCGTAGTCGCGCACCATCACGCCAACGCCAGCGAATCCGGCCAGTGCGCCGTTTGTGCCGCCGTCCACGCCCCGGCTTCCACCCAGGTTGCTCAACAAGCCTCTGTCGTGGCCATGTGGTCACCGGTTCTTGCCGCGCCCCGGCCTGCCCCTCGCCAGCCCATCATCGCCTTTGCTCTCTCCGTCCGGCCTCCTCCTGCCACCTAGCCCTCAATGCGTTGCATCGCATCCAAGCGATGTGTGGGCGGTTTCGCTTTCATCTGGTTGGAGGATTTCATGTCAGTTCGCTCGCAGCGGCCATTCTTGGCCGCATTCGCTCTACTTTTATTCGGTATTCTGTCGCTTGCCGCCCCCGCATATCCCCAGTCCGGCGGCAACTCTACTTCCGTCACCGCAACCGTTACAGACGCCACCGGTGCCGTCGTCCCCGGTGCTACCGCCGTCCTTCGTAACCCGGTCAGCGGATTCAACCGCACCGTCATCAGCGACAACGCCGGTCAGTTCACCGTCCCCAACGTCCCCTTCAACAACTACCACCTGATCGTCACCCGCGACGGCTTCAATCAGCTCGCGCAAGACGTGGATGTCCGCTCCAACGTCCCCGTCACCCTCACCCTCCTCCTTCAGGTCAAATCCACCACCGAAACCGTCAACGTAGAAGCCTCCAGTGAAGATCTGCTCGAAACCACCGCCAGCTTCCACACCGACGTGGATCGGGAACTCATCGAGAAACTGCCGCTCGAAAGCCAGTCCTCCTCGCTCAGCTCTCTGGTTACGCTTTCCACCCCCGGCGTCGCCGCCGACTCCAACGGTCTGTTTCACGGGCTCGGTGATCACGCCCAGAACTCCTTCTCAGTGGATGACCAGCCCATTACCGACCAGCAAAGCAAGTCCTTCTCCAACCAGATTCCCCTTGATTCCATTGAGTCGCTCGAAGTCATCTCCGGCGCACCGCCTGCCGAGTATGGCGAAAAAACCAGCCTCGTTATCAACGTCACCACCCGCTCCGGCCAGGGACTCACCACCCCCAAGGGCAGCGTCAAGCTTTCCTACGGCAGCTTCGGCAGTGCCAATCTTGGATTCAACCTTGGCTTTGGCGGCAAGAAATGGGGTAACTTCGTTTCGCTCAGCGGCTTCAATACCAGCCGCTTCCTCGATCCGCCCGAGTTCAAGGCCTTCCACGACCGCGGCAACGAAGAAAACGCCTTCGACCGCATTGATTGGCAGCCCAATGCCAAGGATTCCATTCGCCTCAACCTTGGCTTTACCCGCTCCTGGTTCCAGACCCCCAACACTTACGACAATCTGCACCCCACACTTACCGATCCACTCGGCAGCCTCACCGGCCAAACCGATCAGCGTTCGCAGATTCAGACTTACAACCTTGCGCCTACCTGGACGCACCTCATCAACAATCAAACTATCTTTTCGCTCGGCGGCTTCTACCGCCACGACCAATACAATTACTACCCCAGCAACAATCTCTTCGCCGACCTCGGCCCTCTTCAGCAGGAGAGCATTACCCAGAGTCGCGGCTTGAACAACGCTGGCATCCGCAGTAGCCTCTCCTACTCCAAGGGCATCCACAACGCTAAGTTCGGCATTACTTACCAGCAGACCCGCCTGCGCGAAGCTGACTTACTCGGCATCGTCTCTCCCCTCGTTAACGCGCCGTGTCTCGACGCCACCGGCACGCCCGTCGCCGGCTTTACTGACCCCTCACAGTGCGCCGCAGAAGGCCTGCAATCGAACACTGCGGCCAATCCACTCGCCACTGCGCCCTTTCTCCCCTTCTTATCTTGTTATGACCTCACCCGCCCCAGCCCCGCCGCCAGCAGTAACTGCGTCGGCCCCAGCACGCAATACGGCTTCAACGGCCGCACCAACATCAAACTGCTTTCGCTTTACGGACAAGACACCGTCACCAAAGGCCCTTGGTCAGTTAGCTTCGGCCTCCGTGGCGACGTCTATCGTGGCCTCGCCTCGCATAGCGAAGTGCAACCGCGCCTCGGCGTCTCCTATAACATCAAGAAAACCAGTACCGTACTGCGCGTCTCCTACGCCCGCGCCCTCGAAACCCCTTTCAATGAGAACCTGATCCTTTCCGCCACCGGATGTAACTTCAACGTGATCGCCGCATTAGTGCCTTGCGTTCCCGCAAACTTCAGCCCCGGATGGCGCAATGAATTCCACGCTGGCCTTGAACAGGCTTGGGGTAAGTATCTGGTCTTTTCCGGAGAATACATCTGGAAGTACACCCACAACGCCTACGATTTCAGTGTGCTGGCAAATACCCCCATTTCATTTCCCATTGCCTGGAAGAGTTCCAAGATCCCCGGCTTCGCCGGACGCATCAGCGTCCCAAACTATAAGGGCATCTCTGGGCAGTTTGTCTTCTCCAGCGTCTCAGCACGTTTCTTTCCGCCGCAGATTGGCGGCCTCGGCACCACCGTCGGCCAAAGCGGACTGCCTTTTCGCATTGACCACGATGAGAAGTTCAACCAGACCACCCACATCCAGTATCAAGTCCCCAAAAACGGTCCCTGGATTGGCTTTAACTGGCGCTACGACAGCGGCTCGGTGGCCGGTGCCGTACCCTTCGCACTCGACTCCACGACCCCAGTGGACTTGACTCGCTACACCGGCGACCAACAGTTACAAGTTGGCCTAAGTTGCGCCGGAGCCCTGCCCACACTCACTGCCCCACTTACTAGCTGCGCCCCTGCGGACTTACGCGCCTCGCGCGCCGTGATTCCCGCTCCCGGTACTCAGAATCCCGACCATAACCCGGCCCGCATCGCACCCCGCAACTTATTCGACTTCGCCATCGGCCACGACAACCTCTTCCGTACCGATAAGCGCAAAATCTCCGCTCAGTTCACCGTCATTAACTTAACCAACAAAGATACTCTCTATAACTTCCTCTCCACCTTCAGCGGCACCCACTTCGTCTCGCCCAGAACCTACACCGGAGAGATCGCCTTCAACTTCTAAACCCACAGTACCCAGCCCAACCCCAGTCCAGCCCTATCGTGCCCCACCTTGCACTCGCGTACTCCGTCGGTGCAAGGTGGGGTCGCAGTAACACCTTTGCCTGCCCGCTGCCTCGCTGTTCCTACGTCGAACAAGAAGCGGCCAAATCGGCAGAAAAGCAGAAGTGATTCCATTACGTTCGGGGGCTATTTTCGGGAACTATTTTGGGAGTCATAAGCAGCTTCTAATAACTGCTTCTGGTACCGGGAGGGGGACTTGAACCCCCACAACCCTTGCGGGTCTGCGGATTTTAAGTCCGCTGCGTCTGCCGATTTCGCCATCCCGGCCCTTGCGCTCGATTCGCGCCGTAACATGTTGATAAATAGAGGTTAATTGATGTAGAAGCCGCGTGGCAAGCCGAACCCCCGGCTCCGTATCCCCGCCTTCCGCTCCCTCTCGCCGCCCCTCCTCACTCCATCCCGGTTCCAGTGCGCAATTTCCCGCACCCCGACCCAGAAAGCCTCGCCAAACCGACCTGCACTCTCTGGGATAGCCCCTTTCGTTCCCCGCATCTTCCCCCCTGCCCGCCTCTCACCCCCCTCAACGGACGATAGTCAAGTATCAGGCAGAGTTTTGCCCCGTTCGTACCGAACCTGCCAAGGGAGCATACATCCGATGCCAGCCACCACCGCCACTCCCGCCCCCGTCAGCAAGAAGGAAGCCTCGCCCACCAAGCGCCCCACGCCCCAGCAGAAAACTGTCAGCCAACCGCCTCGCGAGCTCGAACTCACCCAACGCATCTCCAACCTCGAACGTAAGCTGCAAGACCGTACCATCCAAAGCAAATCCTTCGCCACCTCGCTTCAGCATGAAACCGCTTGGGACGCGGAAACGCAAGCCTCCCGCACCGCCAGTGAAGAGCGCTTCCGCCTCGTCCTCGATGGCGTCAAAGACTTCGCCGTCTACATGCTCGACCCCCAAGGCCGCATCCTGAGTTGCAACGCCGGCGCTGTTCGGCTTCAGGGATACTCCGCCACCGAGGTCATGGGCCTCCATTACTCACTGTTTTACTCGGCCGAAGCTCAGACCCTTGGCTTGCCGCTCCGGCAGTTGCAAGCCGCCTCAGCCAATGGCCGCTTCGAGGGCGAATGCGAACATGTCCGCAAAGACGGCTCCACATTCTGGGCCAACGTCGTCATCACTCCCTTGCTCGACGACACCGGCAAACTCTATGGCTATTCCAAAGTTGCCCGCGACATCACTGCCCTTCGTCAAGCTCAGGAAGCGGTTCGCGCCCTAAACCAAACCCTCGAACAGCGCGTCGCCGACCGCACCCGAGAATTGCAAATTGTCAACGAAGACCTCGAGGCTTTCACCTACTCCGTCTCTCATGATCTGCGCGCCCCCCTCCGCCACATGGCGGGCTTCGCCAAGATGCTCTCCGAGGACTACGGCAGCGCCCTCGACCAGGACGGCCAGCACTGCTTGCAGCGGATTCAGGAAGGCTCGCGCCACATGGGCATTCTAGTCGACGACCTGCTCAATCTGGCGCGCATCGGCCGCCATGAACTGCACAAGCAGGTTGCCAGCCTTGGAATGCTTGTGAGCGAAGTCATCACCGACCTCACGCAAGACATCGGCACGCGCCAAGTGGAATGGATCGTGGGCGAGCTGCCCTGCGCGGAAATGGACCCCGCACTCATGAAGGTTGTCTTCCAAAACCTGCTCTCCAACGCCCTCAAGTATTCCCGACCCCGTGCCCACACCATCATTGCAGTCGGACACGGGCAGAGCGAAGGCCATTCCGTGATCTTCATCCGCGACAACGGCGTCGGCTTCGACATGAAATATGCCGACAAACTATTTGGCGTCTTCCAGCGCCTCCACCGCTCCGAAGACTTCGACGGCACCGGCGTCGGCCTCGCCATCGTGCAGCGCATCCTGCAAAAACACGGAGGCCGCATCTGGGCCCGTGCTGAAGTGGATAAGGGTGCCACCTTCTGCTTCACCTTGAACGGCATCAACCACAGCGACTTCAGCAACCCATCTAACCTCACGGAGACAATAGTATGAACAACTTCAGCGTCCTAGATATCCTCTTGGTCGAAGACGACAAAGACGATCTGGAACTCACCCTCCACGCCCTGCGCCGCGAGCACCTCGCCAACAACATCTTCGCCGTGCGCGATGGCGAAGAAGCCCTCGAGTTCCTCTACTGCACCGGCCGCTATGCAGACCGCGCCGGTAGCCAGCAACCCCGCCTCGTCCTGCTCGACCTCAAATTACCCAAAGTCAATGGCCTCGAAGTCTTGGAACGCATCAAGAACGATCCCCGCACCCGCGCCATTCCAATCGTCATCCTCACCTCCTCCAAAGAAGAATGCGACTTGGTCACCAGCTACCACTTCGGAGCTAACAGTTACATCCAGAAGCCGGTGGACTTCGACCAATTTCGCAACGTCATCAAGAACGCCGGCCTCTACTGGATGGTCATTAACCAGCTGCCGTTGTCTAATCCGGCGGACGCCGCGATGGCCGCTGGCAAGCCATGAGCGCCGCCGCTCCCGCCCGGTGCCAGCCCGCCCCACTCCGCGTGCTGCTCATTGAAGACAGTCCCGCAGACGCGGAACTTACCCTCGCCGCCCTTCGCCGCGATGCCATGGACGTCTCCAGCGACCTGGCGCAATCCCGCGAATCCATTGCCGCCGCGCTGCGCGACAAACCTTACGACATCATCCTCGCCGACTACCACTTGCCCAACTTCCGCGGTATGGAAACCCTCGACATCCTTCGCGAACTAGGCCTCAATACCCCGCTCATCTTGATGACCGGGGCTATGCAAACCATCACTGCGGTCGAGTGTGTCAAGCAAGGTGCCAGCGACTACATCCTCAAAGAAAACCTCAACCGCCTCCCCCACTGCATCCGCCGCGCCCTCGAAGAAGCTCGCCTCCGGGAAGAAAGCAAACTCGCCCAGGAAGAGCTCGCCACCAAAGTGGCGGAACTCGCCCGCTCTAACGCCGACCTCGAACAGTTTGCCTATGTCGCTTCTCACGACCTCCAGGAACCCTTGCGCATGGTCTCCGCCTATACCCAGTTGCTCGCCAAACGCTACTCCGGACAACTCGATGCCACAGCCGACAAATACATCGGCTACGCCGTCGAAGGCGCCACCCGCATGCATACCCTGATCGCCGACTTGCTCGCTTTCTCCCGCGTCGGCCGCAAACGCGGCGAACCAGAAGCCATCGAATGTGACCGCGTCGTGGATGAAGCCGTCCGCAACTTGGCCGTCGCCCTCCAAGAAAGTCGAGCCGTCCTGCGCCGCTCCCCTCTGCCTCAGGTTTGCGCCGATCACGTCGAACTCTTGCAGTTGTTCCAAAACCTCATCGGCAACGCCATCAAGTTTCGCGGCACCCGCGCCCCCAAAATTCACCTTTCCGCCGAACGCCATCAAGACCACTGGTCCTTCGCCGTCTCCGACAACGGCATCGGCATCGCCCCAGAACATAGTGAAGATATCTTTAAGGCATTTCACAGATTGCACTTGCGGTCCGAGTACACGGGTAATGGCGTCGGTCTCGCCATCTGCAAAAAAATCGTTGAACAGCGCGGTGGCCGCATCTGGGTAGAATCCGTGGTCGGAAAGGGAGCGACCTTTCGATTCACGTTCCCCCTAAAGTCTGCCGATGGTGCCTGTAGCGATGAGAATTACACGTGAAATCCTGTTAGTGGATGACAATCCGGCTGACTCTGACCTCACCCGCGAAGTACTCGCCGCCAGCAGCCATCCCAACCACGTCACCACCCTGCTTGACGGCGAAGCCGCCATCGCTTTGCTCCGCCGCACCGGCCCCTACGGCACCGCCCGCCGCCCCGACTTGATCATCCTCGACCTCAACCTTCCTCGCATAGATGGTCGCGCCGTACTCGCCGAAATCAAAACCGACCCCGAACTCAATCAAATTCCTGTCGTCATCTTCTCCACTTCTCACTCCGCTCAAGAAGTCGCCCGCTGTTACGAACTCGGTGCCAACTGCTACCTCCGTAAACCGGTCAGTCTCTCCGAGTTCTTTTCCGCAGTCCAATCCCTTGACGAATTCTGGATCGGATTCGCCAGCTTGCCCAAACAGGAGATATGATGCGCTGCCACCCCTCCCACATCCTCCTGATTGAAGACAACCCCGGCGATGCCGACCTCGTCTGCTTGTGCCTCGCCGACGCCCAAGCCCAAGTCGAAATCCGCTGCGTTACTCATCTCGCCGCTGGCTTGGCCTCTCTTCTCGAATGCCCCCCTTCGCTCGTCCTGCTAGACCTCAATCTTCCCGATAGCCATGGCAGCGACACCTTTCAGCGCATACTCGAAACTGCACCCACCGTCCCCGTCGTCATCCTCTCCGGTCAAGACGACGAAGAACTGGCAATCAAGGCCATTCATCAAGGTGCTCAGGACTATCTCGTCAAAGGCTCTTTGACCAGCCTCTCCCTCGAACGCGCCATCCATTATGCGGTCGAGCGCCAAGCCCTGTTGCGCTCGCTCGATATGAGCCGCAAACAGCAGATTGACTTCAAAAATCAGTTCTTATCCCACGTCTCCCACGAACTGCGAACCCCCCTTACCTGCATTCATCAGTATGTGTCCCTCTTGTTCGATGGCCTCGCCGGCTCCATCTCGCCCGATCAGCGCGCCCACCTCCAAACCGTGCTCAAAAGCGTCCACCAGCTTCAAGCCATGATCAAGGACTTGCTGGAGGCCACCCGCGCCGAGTCGGGCAAAACCCGCATCGAACCCCGCTGCTTGGCTCTTGCCGACCTGCTGCGCGAGTCCGTCGCCATGATGCAACCCTTGGCTCGTGAACACCATATCCACCTCGCCTTGTCGGTTGATTCTCTACTCCCTCTGGCCTACGCCGATCCCGACCGTATCCTCGGCGTCGTCCTCAACCTGATTGATAACGCCATTAAATTCACACCCCCAGAAGGCAACATTACCGTCAGCGCCAGCACCATGGCCAATGACCCCGACTTCGTTTACATCTCGGTGGCCGATACCGGTCGCGGCATTAGTCCAGAAGCTCTGCCCCTTATCTTTGAGCGGCTCTATCAAGATCCTTCGTCGGCTGACACCAACCGCTCTGGCCTCGGCCTTGGCCTTTACATTGCCAAGGAGATGGTGACTCTCAACGGTGGTCAGATCTGGGCTACCAGCCAGATCGGTTGCGGCAGTACCTTCTCCATCAAGCTCCCCAAACACTCCCTCGCCAAGTTACTCATGCCTATCGTCCTCCACAAGGGCCGTTTACGCGATTCCCTTGTCCTCGTTCGCGTGGATCTCGCACCGCTCCCCCATGTGGCTCGCGCCCACTGGCGCGAAACTTGCCTCAATTGCCTAGATCTCCTTCGCCGCTGCGTCCACATTGATACTGACCTGGTTCTGCCCCCTCTCGCTGCCACCAGCTTGGAAGAAAGCTTCTACATCCTCGCCTCCACAGACATGGTGCGGGTCAACATCATGATTGCTCGCATCGCCGAACAGATCGCGGCCCTCCCCCACTTCCAATCCAACGCCACCATCACCGTCACCGCCAAGCCAGTCGCCCGCATTGCAACGGACTACAGTGCCCCTCTGGCCTCTCAGGTGGAAGCAGTCGCCACCCACGTTACCCAACTCATCACCGCCGACCTGCACGACAAAGGCTCACACTCCGTCACTCAAAGGAAGCAATATGCAAACGCTTGACAACACCAACAGCCAGCCCCGCCAGAAGATTCTCATCGTGGACGACGATCAGGACTTGCGTACCGCCATGAAGTTGCGTCTCAAAGCGAACCGCTACGAAACCGTCACCGCCTCCGATGGCTATACCGCCATCGCTCAAGCTCAGAAAGAGCAGCCCGACCTCATTATTCTCGATTTGGGCCTGCCCGCTGGCGACGGCTTCTCCGTGCTGCAACGCATCCAAGAAAGCGACTCGCTCTCCAGCATCCCCGTCATCGTCTTGAGCGCCCGCGACCCCCAAGGCAACGCCCGCCGCAGTCTGGAAGCCGGAGCCGTAGCTTTCTTCCAAAAACCGGCCGATAACCACGAGTTGCTGAATGTAATTCAGGCCACGCTGGGTGCAGGCGCGCTCATGGAATCGCCCCTTCGCGTCTGACTTTGGCACCATGCTCTTGCCTTCTAACAGTTTTCCACCATACTGCGGCGTTTCGCGCGGCGGCATCCCCGCACCGCTTGCGCGCCGCTCCTCCCAAACCTATGTAAACAAGTAACTTCACTTAAAGCCCGCCCCACACTAAGCCCCTTGATTTTGCTTGATTCTAAGGGCAGTTCGCGGTACTATTGTATGTTTGGAGCAGATTCCACAACCTGCGGGCGATGCCTGTCCTTACCGCATCCCCGAGGGAAGTCTTGCCACAACTCTGGATCACTCCAACATGAATTGCTCGACTCTGGATTGGCTCGCCCGATTTGATTGCATAGACCGAGCAACCAGTAAACTCGCACCTCATCACTTTTTACACATAAGGCAGGTCACATGGCTAAAAGACGCGGAAATCCTAACTGGGGCAAGCCGGAACCCATCGGCCCCGTAGTTCCCACCGTCACCGAGTTCGAGCAAGTGGTGAAAGAGTGGAAGCTCACCCCAGATCAGTACCTGCGCTCCACCCGCCTCCGCGAGTGGGCTCGCCGCAACAAAAACTCCAAATACATCCCCGAACCCCTCCTCGAAGCTTGGGGCTTCGAGATCGAGTCGGCTCTGTAATCCCCCAACTCTTTTCATCAACACCAAGCGAACCAAGGGCCGCCCCAATAGGCGGCCTCACCTTTTCCACTTCTACTTCCACTTCGGTCAATTGAGACCCTCCTCCCCTACACACAAGCCACGCACCGTCGAACCCGCACCACGCTGCTACTGCGTTCCTATTATTGCCCCCATTTTCCTTGTCCCCAATAATTCCATAACTTCCTGAAAGAGAAAGTCATGGCACCCCGAGTCTGTGGCCGCCTTCTGCCCCTTCCTTCTTTCACGTCTATTTTGCTAAGGGAGAATTCGCATCGCATGAGCCATTTGAAGAGCGTGCTGTGTGTGCTCGCATTTCTGTTGACTGGTCTTAACGCTCGAGCACAACAAATTACTGGAAGCATCCGCCGCACCGTAACCGACTCCAGTAATGCGATCGTGCAAGGTGCCTCCGTCAGCGCCAAGCAGACGGTAACCGGATTGACCCGCACCGCCACCACCGACCGCACCGGTGCCTACGTTCTCGTGGAGTTACCCGTCGGACACTACCAGTTGCAGGCCGAAGCCAAGGGCTTTCGCACCTACGTCCAGCAAGGCATCATCCTCACCGTCAATCAGTCCGCCACCATCCCCGTCCACCTCGCCGTCGGCCTCGAAACCCAAAAGGTAGAAGTCATGGCAGACGCCCAGCCCATTCAATCCACCACCACCGCTTTGGGCAAGACCGTTACCCCCCGTGAGGTACTCCACCTGCCTCTTGACGGCCGTAACTTTACGCAACTCGGCTTGCTCCAGCCCGGCGTCGTACCCATCACGCCCGGCCTCGCCGAAGCCGGAGGCTCGCTGCGCGCTGGTCAGGCCTACCCCGTTAACGGCCAGCGCCCAGAGTCTAATAACTTCCTGATTGATGGGGCCAACAACTTCAACGGCGTGGATCGCGGCTTCGTCCTCAAACCTCCCGTGGATGCCATCACCGAGTTCAATATCCTCACCCACAACGCCGGTGCCGAGTTCGGCCGTAGCCTCGGCTCCACCACCAACATCATCACCCGCTCCGGCACCAACGCTATCCACGGTGCGCTCTGGGAATTCCTCCGCAACGACGTCTTCGATGCCAAACATTACTTTGCCAGCACCATCGAACCCCTCAAGCAAAACCAGTTCGGAGGCAGCATCGGCGGCCCCATCCGCAAAGATAAAACTTTCGTATTCGGTTACTTCGAAGGCTTCCGCAATCGTCAGGGCGAAACCGACTCCTCCACCCTCCCCTCGCTCCTCGAACGCGGCAGTCACTTCTCCGCCATCTGTACCGAAGGTTTTGTCCAAGGCTTTTGCCAAAATCAAGACCACCAACTCTTCAACGTCTTTTTGAACCAGCCCTACCCCAACAATCAGCTCCCCGTCGAACAGATCAACCCCGTTTCTTCCAGCTTACTCAGCTACTTCCCCCTCCCCACTAGCGGCACCAACGTCTTCACCCCCACCCAAGTCGTGCGTCAAGACACCAATCAGTTTGGCTTGCAGCTCGATCACTACATCAGCACGTCGGATGTCCTGAATTTCCGCTAGGCTTTCAGTAACGGCACTCAATTCAATCCCATCCCTACGTCCGGAGCCAGCCTGCCCGGTTTTCCCATCGGGCAAGAGCAGCGCGCGCAAAACTTCGTCGCGCAAGAAACCCATACCTTCTCGCCCTCGATGATCGGCGTGGCTCGCTTCTCGGTCTTGCGCAATAAATTCCTCTACCGTGAACCCACCAACCACACCACTCCACAAAGTCTGGGCTTCCAATACTCGCCGAGCTTGGACGCAGCCATCGGCCCACCCTTCATTCAAGTCAACGGCTATACCACCGTCGGTGACCCCATCACAGGCCCCCGCAACACTTATGAGGACGCCTTTGACTACTCTGCCTCTCTGAGTTGGGTTCATGGCCGACATGATGTCAAATTTGGCAGAGGGTATCAGCACCTACACATCAACGTCCTGCTGGGTATTGCCACCAACGGCTTCTTTGTCTTCGCGCTCTTCCCCGTCGTCCCCAACGCCTTCGCCAGCTTCCTCTTCGGGCAGCCGGTCTTCTTTCTGCAGGGTCGTGGAGACTTCTCGCGCGGTATCAATGGCCAGTCGCTCAACGCTTACGCCCAAGATACCTTCAAGGTCTCACCGCGCCTCACCCTCAACTATGGCTTGCGCTATCAGCTACCCTTCCCTTACACCGAAATCAAGAACCGCCAGACTCTCTGGATTCCCGGACGCCAATCCACCGTGCTTCCCAAGGCACCCGCCGGATTGCTCTACCCCGGCGATCGCGGCGTACCTGCTGGCCTCATCCCCACTTTCAAAAAGGGCTTCGCTCCCCGCATTGGTATCGCGTGGGATCCTACCGACAGTGCCAAATGGTTGGTGACTTCTGCTTACGGCATCTTCTATGAGCCCTACTACACCGGACAAGGTGGCCCGCTTCAGCCCCCCATCAGCGCTCCTCCGTACCTTCAAACCGACCAGATTAGCCTGCCCAACTTCTCCGACCCCTACAACGGCAATCCCCCTGCGCCGGGTGCGTTTGCCACCCCACTTACCAACCTCACCCTCGCTTCCTACCTCGCGCTGCCTTATCCGCAAGACTGGGACATTAACCTGCAAAGGTCCATCGGCGCCGATATGCTACTCGAAGTCGGTTACGTAGGCACCAAGGGAACCAAGCTGCCTCGCTTCGTCGAAGGCAATCCGGCTGTATACATTCCCGGCTTCGACTCCAAAGGCCAGCCCGCACCCACGGCGCATGGCTCAACGCCAACGCCTTCCAGCGCATTATCCAAGACCCTAACTCGCCCGTCCAACAGTTCGGCACCGCGGGCCGTAACATCGCCGTCGGTCCCGGCTACGCCAATTGGGACGTCTCGGCCTTCAAGGATTTCCATCCGGCAGAGTCGAAAACCTTCCAGTTCCGCGCCGAACTGTTCAACGTCCTCAACCACACCAACTTCCGCTTGCCAGATAGCGACATCAGTTCCCCAACCTTCAACCAGATCCTAGCCGCTCAGTCTCCACGTCTCGTGCAGTTTGCACTCAAGTTCTTGTTCTGAACCAGATGTAATTCGCATATCCATCCGGCCATGCTCCCCTCACGTCTCAGGGAGCATGGCCGCTCCACCCGCTCCGCTGCCTCGCAGCAAATTTCCGCGAACCTGCATCAATCGCTGCGCACTCTACCAGCCCAAGTTCATTCGCTGCGTATCTCGCCCTAAATTCACAGCCCAAGCCTAAGATGCCCCGATAATAAGGCTCTCTATTGCCGCTGAGTGCTGGTACCAAATTCGGCCCCTACCAGTTTGCGGTCCCCATCGGCTCCGGCGGCATGGGCACGGTTTATCGTGCACTCGATACCCGCCTCCAACGCACCGTCACCATCAAAATTCTCCATCCCCATCTTTCCCAGAGCCGCGACTTCCGCGAGCGCTTTGAGCGCGAAGCCAAAACCATCTCCCAACTCAACCATCCCCATATCTGCCACCTCTATGACGTCGGTACCGCTGACGGCATCAGCTATCTGGTCATGGAGCACCTGAACGGCGCCACCCTCGCCGCCCGCATCGCTGAAGATCCTCTGCCTTTCGAGCAATTGATCAAAATCTCGCTCCAGATCACCGACGCTTTAGATCGCGCTCACTCCATCGCCCTCGTCCACCGCGACCTCAAGCCCGCCAATATCTTCCTCACGCAAGATGGCTACCCCAACTCGCCCACTTACCCACAAAAATACGATAAACTGCACCCTGCGGAGCTGGAGCCGCCCCAATGCTGAAGCTTCCGATCACGGACGGCGAATTAGTCGCCTTGCTTGTCAGCACCAGCTTTGCCGCCGGGTTGAACGTCTATGCCACCGTCGCCACCCTCGGCCTGCTTGGCCACTTTCAAATGGTCGTCCTTCCAGACGCCCTCAACCTCATCACCAACTGGTGGGTCATCGCCGCCGCCACCGTGCTCTTTGCCATCGAGTTCGTCGCCGACAAAATTCCCGCCTTCGACCTCATCTGGAACGCACTCCATACCTTCATCCGCGTGCCTGTCGCATCTCTCATCGCTTGGGGTGCCACCTCGCACTTGGAGCCTCAGTGGCAAATGGTTGCCACACTCGCTGGCGGACTCATCGCCTTTGCCGCCCACGGAGGCAAGACAGCCGCCCGCGCCGCCGTCACTCCCTCCCCGGAACCTGTCAGCAATATGGCCCTCAGCATGGGTGAAGATGTCACCGCGATCGGCCTCTCCTGGGCCGCCACCCAGCATCCCTACGCGGCCGCAGGGTTCGTTGTTGTCGCCCTCGTCCTCACCCTCTTCGTCATGCGCTGGGTGGTAAGGGCAATGAAGCGGCTGTTCAGCACCGGCCCCGACGCAGCCCCAGCCGCTTAAGCCCCAACTCCTTAGACTCCGCCCATTCAAGCCATCCCTCCGCCATCCGCCACCACAAAAATAAAGGACGGGCAGCCGTAGCCACCCGTCCCCGCCTTACCTTCTAGCCTTCAACCCAACCTACTTCTTGTCTGGATCCATCTTCTCGCCAACCTTCTCCGTACCCTTAGCGACTTTATGCGCGCCCTTCTTCGCACCCTTCTTGGTTTCATGGGCTACCTTCTTGGTCGCGTCAGCAGTCGCGTCCGCGGCCTTCACAGTGTCCTTCTTCGCCACATGCGCTACCTTCTTGGTTTCCTTGGCGGTCGCGTCCGCTGCGTGCTCGGTGCCCTTCGCCGCTTTCTTCGCCACCTTCTTTGTCTCGTGGCCAGCCTTTTTCATACCATCTTCGGTCGCGTCGGCAGCCTTCTTCGCATCATCTTTCATATCTTGCGCAAACCCGCTCAAGCTCATACCAAGCATCAGGCAACCCGCCAACACACCGGCAGCACGTAGTTGAATTTTCATCGTCTCAATCTCCTTGCAAAATAGGATGCAAAACTCCTAAAGTATAACCCCGCTTTCACCTCTGCGCCCCCGTCTCAGCACCTTTGTTAAACTAACGTGTTCCCTACCGAGGCTCCTCATGTCGCCCAATCCCGCGTTTGTTGACGTACCCACCGCCCTCGCCGAGTTCCGTGCAGGCCGCATGATCATCGTCGTGGACGACGAAGACCGCGAAAACGAAGGCGACCTCACCATGGCCGCCGAGTTCGTTACTCCCGAAGCCATCAACTTCATGGCTCGCTTTGGCCGCGGCCTCATCTGCCTTACCCTTACGGAAGAACGACTGGACTACCTCCGCCTCGGTCCGATGACCCAGCACAATACCTCAGCCTTCGGTACCGCGTTTTGTGAATCCATTGAAGCCCGCGAAGGCGTCACCACCGGCATCAGCGCCGCAGACCGCGCCCGCACCATCCAAGTGGCAATTGACCCCGCCAGCAAGCCGCAAGACCTCGCCAAACCGGGCCACGTCTTTCCTCTGCGCGCCCGCAAAGGCGGCGTCCTGGTGCGTGCCGGGCAAACCGAAGCCTCCGTTGACCTGGCCCGCCTCGCCGGTCTTGTTCCTGCTGGCATCATCTGCGAGATTATGCGCGACGACGGCGCCATGGCCCGCGTCCCCGACTTGATCGACTTTTGTCGCGAACACCAACTCAAAATGATTACCGTCGCGGAAATCATTCGCTATCGCCGCCTCACCGAGCGTTACGTCTTCCGTATCGGCGAAGCCATGCTTCCCACTCCCTATGGTGAGTTTCGCATGCTCGCTTACGCCAGTGAAGTGGATGGAGGAGAAAGTCATGTAGCACTGGTGATGGGCGACGTGATCGGCGACGTGATGGGCGACGTGATGGGCGACACGGCGGGTGCCCTCGGAAATCCTCCGTCAGCACTCGAACCTCCGCTCGAACCAGCAGTCGAGCCAGTCCTCGTCCGCATGCACACCCATTGTCTCGTCGGCGGAGTCTTCGGCTCCAGCGACTGCGACTGCAAGCAGACCCTCGAAAGCTCCATGCGCATCATCGCTCAAGCCGGACGCGGTGCCATCATCTATCTCCACCAAACTTCGCCCGCCTTCTCCGTCGAACACCTCGGCGAACGCAGCGTACTCAGCTTTCATCGCGAGCGGCACCTGCCCGCCTTGCCGGAAAGCGAACGGCGCACTCAGCGGAACGTCGGCATCGGCGCCCAGATACTAAGTGACCTCAATCTCACCCGCATCAAGCTGCTCACCAACCACCCCCGCCGCGTAGCCGGCCTAGAAGGCTTCGGCATAGAAATTGCAGGCCATGTTCCACTGTCCGTCAAGGCAGAGTCAGTCGTAGGCTAGCAACAGCAAGCACTACCAGGTTGTGGCATCGTGCGCGGCGATCGGAATTGCCGCTCTTCCCGTCTGAAAAAGGTCGAGGGCGATTCGTTCTAAGTTTTTCTCCCAGAAAATTGCTGTAGCGCGAAGAAAGCCGGTGTCGGCTTGTACTCGGATCTAGTTGGTCGAGTCTGGTCAGGCGAGTCTGCTTAGGCGACACCAACTGGTGGACTTCTGGTGGTGACAAAGGGACGGGACGCCCGGAAGGTCTCCTCCCATCCGTGCAGTCATCTGCTCGGTCATCTGCGCGAGAACCCGCGCCATCACCTGTTCGACCGTTCGCGCAGTCATCTGCTCGACCGTTCGCGCAGTCATCTGCTCGACCGTCCGCGCGACAATCCGCTCCGCTCCTAAAACCGTAAGATGTTGGTGATGTACACGAAACGGAATACAATCGTTTGCAGGCCGCTGCGTGCTGGTTTGTGCCCGAAGAGCACCACCCGGCGGCACCAGCACAAGGTTGAGGAATGCGGGAGTAATTCAGTGGTAGAATGCCAGCTTCCCAAGCTGGACGTCGCGGGTTCGAGCCCCGTCTCCCGCTCCATCTTTTTAATAACTTGCCAACCCCGGTTTCATTCCGAACACTTTTTAGAACACTTTCTCGATGTTGATAATCCCCTTACCCCACGAGCTGCTCGCATCGGGGAAATGGAGGCAACACCGTTCAACTTCTCAAAAGTCGGGTGCCCCATCCCCCTCACCACCACCCATCCCGCCGAGGCCACGGCAGGTCTCCTAACTCCAACACACCACGCCACGCCAAAACCACTTGGTCCCGGTCGTCTGCCACCTGCACCGAGTCTTTCGCCACCGCCCGCGCCATCCGCATAAAATTCGCATACACCGGATGCATCCCACGGTTCACCCGCCAGTAGAATCGGTACCGCCCCTCCTGCCGCACCCGCACCAGCCCCAACCGGTACAACTCCCCGAATCCCCGTGACACCTTCGGCTGTGTTAATCCCATCACATGGGTGCAAAACTCCACGCACAGCGGCTCGCTCCACACCATATTCAGCAACCGCAACGGAATCGGCCTACCCAACACCCGGATCAGACGCGCCGTCTCCTCCGTCTGCACCACCGCTGCGTAACTCCACGGGTGTTGCGCTTCGTTCGACATACTTCCACCCTACCCACCCCACCTCCTTAAGTCAGCCCCATGCCCAGCCCTCCCCTAAAAATCCCCAAACACCGTCCCAAATCGGGACTGCATCAGTCCCGACCGTAGTGTGTCCGATTCAGTCGGGCACACACGCGATTGGACCCACGCTCGCAGTCAACGGGCCCGCAGAGCACCACACCAACAAGCGCAAAATCATGTCGCGACCTTCGCGCGATGCAAAAACCCACCCTGCATTACCTTACAACTGGTTTATTTGCTATACTTTGCATCGCTTTCCGTCCACACAAACTGCATTCTTCTCCGCTCCCGCTCAAAAATTTTTCCACCCGTAAACCCCTACGCAACAATCACTTGCAGCGCACCGCGCTTTGGTATGCAGAATCCCGCATGGAACTCGCACTTTTCACACAATTCACCCACAAAAAAGCCCCGAAAACGTAGTTTTCGGGGCTTTGAATTCATGCTGAAATTTAACGTACTGGTAATCTTTGCTGCGAAGCGAAGTTTACTTTGTCGCCATCTACAGCGTCGCTGTATCAATCACAAAACGATACCGCACATCGCTCTTTAGCACCCGCTCATACGCTTCGTTGATTTTGTCTGCCGCGATCACTTCAATATCGCACGCAATCCCCTTGCTGGCGCAGAAATCCAGCATTTCCTGCGTTTCTCGGATGCCACCAATAATCGACCCAGACAGCGAGTGCCGCCCAATTACCAGAGAAAAAGCATTCACCGGAACCGGCTTCTCCGGAACCCCAACCACCACCATCGTCCCGCTCGGTGCCAGCAGGCTAAGATACTGATTCCAATCAATATCCGCCGACACGGTGTTGATGATCAGGTCAAATTGGCCCGCCAAGGTCTTGAAGGTTTCCGGGTCAGAAGTTGCGAAAAAGCGGCTCGCGCCCAGGCGCTTGGAATCTTCCTGTTTGCGGTTCGATTGGCTCAGCACCGTCACCTCAGCGCCCATTGCCACCGCGATTTTCACGCCGATATGGCCCAAGCCACCCATGCCCACAATGGCTACCTTTTTACCCGGCCCTGCCTTCCAGTAATTCAGCGGCGAGTACAGGGTGATGCCCGCGCACAGCAGCGGCGCGGCCGCGTCCAAAGGCAGGTTCGCAGGGATGCGCAGTACGTAGTTTTCATCCACCACAACATCCTGCGAATACCCACCGAATGATGGAGTTCCGTCCTTTTCTTTCGAGTTATACGTGAAGTTCATTCCGCCTAGGCAAAACTGCTCTTCCCCGGCCAAACATTGCGCGCAGGTGCGGCAGGAATCCACAAAACAGCCGACGCCAACTTGGTCGCCGACCTTGTGCTTGCTGACACCCGAACCCACCGCCGTGACGATCCCGGCAATCTCATGTCCCGGAACCATCGGGAAGGTGGCATTGCCCCACTCGTCGCGGGCCTGATGAATGTCAGAGTGGCAGATTCCACAGTACTTGATGGCAATGGCAACATCGAACTCGCGCGGCGCGCGGCGTTCAATGGTAAATGGAACGAGCGGAGCTTTAGCAGTCAGAGCGGCGTAGGCTTTAGTTGGCAGAATAGGTCTCCTGAAGTGAAATCTACCCATAGGATGACAGCCAAGGCTGGTTGGGTGCAAGCAGGTGGACAGCAGCGGCGCACAAGGGCTTTGTTTGTCATTCTGAGCCCGCCTAAGCGGGCGAAGAACCCCTACCTCACCGCGAACTATCGTCGCAGCTTGCGGGGCGCGGCGGCCGGGTAGGGATTCTTCGGCCAAAGGCGGCCTCAGAACGACAAGCACTGGCGGGCGGCTGTTGCACTGGCGGGGCAGCCGTCGCACTTGCGAGGCGGCCGTTGCGCGGGCAGCACCGTTGCGACAGCTAGCTACGAAGCTCCGCCGAAGAGCGTCACCTGGCGTTTAGTGAGCTGCGGGCCTCCGGCGGCTAGAATGGCGGCGATGGCGGCGTTCACGAT
>JANXUR010000046.1 GCA_025356095.1 Acidobacteriaceae bacterium
CCAGTACAACCTTGCCCTCAAGTACGACAATGGACAAGGCGTGCCGCAGGACTACGCCGAGGCCGTCAAGTGGTACCGCAAGGCCGCCGACCAGGGCGTCGCTAATGCCCAGTTCAACCTTGGCCTCACGTACGCCCACGGCCAAGGCGTGCCGCAGGATTATGCCGAGGCTGTAAAGTGGTTCCGCAAGGCCGCCGAGCAGGGCGACGTTAGCGCCCAATTCAACCTCGGCGTCATGTACGACAACGGCCAAGGCGTGCCGCAGGACTATGTGCTGGCGCACATGTGGTTCAACCTTGCAGGGGCGAAAGACGAAGATGCTCGCAAACTTCGGGACGATCTCGCCAAGCTCATGTCGCCCGCGCAGATTGCCGAGGCGCAACGTCTGGCCCGGGAATGGAAGCCCCGCCCAGCCCCCAAATGATCCGGTGGCCCATTCAAGCCCGGTTTTGGCTTGAGTGGGGCACAACACTACTGCAGAAAGCGCAGCATGCCCCGAATCTCAGCATGACCAGTCTGCTTACCCGCAAAAGTTTATCCATCACATCTTCCCCGGGCCGCGTACGTTAGCCTGCGGAGATGCCGAGCCAACTCCATCGCTTTCAACAAACCGGACGCAGCCACTTTGTGACCTTCGGTTGCTATCACCGTCGTCGCGGCTTGGCAACTGATGCGGCGAGGGCAACGTTCGAGCAAGCTCTGGAGCGGGTGCGGCGCAACCGCAGGCTGTGCGTGCTGGGCTATGTGGTGATGCCCAATCACGTGCATCTGCTGCTGACCGAGCCGGAACGAGGGTCGCTGGCTGACGCAATCAAGTCGCTGAAACAAGGCGTGGCACGGCGCTTGATCGGCGATGCCCCTCACTTTTGGCAGAAGCGCTACTACGACTTCAACTTGCGGGATTACCCGCAGTTCCTGGAGAAGCTGCGTTACGTTCACCGCAACCCGGTGCGGCAGGGACTGTGCGAGCGTCCGGAAGACTGGCCGTGGAGCAGCTTCCGGCACTATGCAAGCGGAGAAGTCGGGCGGGTGGAGATCGAGTCGGAGTGGACGGCGCGGCGGCGGGAGCAAGGAGGTGATTTATGCGGTGCGCTGCACGTCTTGCCGCCCCACTCAAGCCAAAATCGGGCTTGAATGGGCCACCACGCGCGGCCATGGACGTGACCAAGTGCCGCCTCACAGCAACTCCTTCACCATCGCCACAAATCCCTGCACATCCTCTTCGGTAGTGTCCCAGGAGCACATCCAGCGGGCGATGGACTGTTTTTCATTCCACATATAGAAGAAACAGCGCTGCTGCAGCGGCTCAATAAGGTGGCGCGGCACCACTACGAACACCCCGTTCGCCTCGGTCGGGTAAGCCAGCTTCAGCGCGGGAATCTTCTGCACTTCCTGCGACAGCAGTTGCGCCATGGCGTTGGCATGGCTGGCGTTGCGCAGCCAGAGCGGGGCGCTTTCGCTTGCATTCAGTGCCAATGCGTTCAGTGCCAGTGCATTCAGTGGCAGTGCATTCTCCGCCAGCAGCGCCTCGAACTGCACGGCCAGAAAGCGCATCTTGCTGGCCAGTTGGGCGTGCTGCTTGCGCAGGAACTTGAAGTCGGCGGCACGCTGTTCCGCCTCCGGCCCAAAGAACAGCACCGCCTCCGCACCCATCAGTCCGTTCTTGGTGCCGCCGAAGGTAAGCACGTCCACGCCGCAATCTGCGGTGGCTTGGCGCAGCGAGCAGCCCAGTGCGGCCGCGGCGTTGGCGATGCGCGCCCCATCCATGTGCAGCATCATGTTGCGCTCGTGAGCGTAGTCAGCCAGCGCCTGCACCTCCTCACGGGTGTAAACGGTGCCCAGTTCGGTGTTCTGCGTAATCGCCACCACGCGCGGCTGCACGTGGTGGTAGTCGCCAATGCCGTGGTACTGGGTGTCCACCGACTCGGGGGTGAGCTTGCCCAGTGGCGCGGGCACGTCGAGCAGCTTGGAGCCGGTGAGCTTTTCCGGGCCGCCGCACTCATCCACGTGAATATGCGCCCACTCGGAGCAGATTACGGCGTGAAAGGGCCGCATGACGGACATGAGACCGAGGATGTTGGCACCGGTGCCGCCAAAGGCGAGAAACGACTCGGTCTGGGAGCCGAAAACCTCGCGGAAGCGAGCTTCGAGGCGGCGAGTGACGTCGTCGTCGCCATAGGCTACTTGATGGCCGGTGTTGACGGCGGCGATCGCGGTGAGGACTTCCGGGTGCACGCCGGAGTTGTTGTCGCTGGCGAAGGTGCGGGCGAAGGTGCGGGCGAAGGTGCGGGCGATCTTGCTCATGCGTACAGTTTCAGGTTTCTGTGCCGCAGATTCAAGTTCCGCCGTGCGTATCCGTCGCGCGGGTCCGGGTAAAGTAGCACCGGCAGCAGCCTTGGCTTTCGGCGAACTCAGGATTTGCTGCGATGGAGGCGCGCTGAGTTTGCTTGCTGAACTTGCTTGCTGATTTACTTGCTGGGCTCCGGCCTACCTGCGGAGGGGCGAATCCACTCACCGCCCCACAGGGCAGACCCGGAACTGGATTGGGGGGAGCACTGGCAGAGAAACCAACGCATCGGTGCTGCACCCTGCGTGAGCAGGCCGTTCCCACCCCAAAGTTGCAACCCGAATCCGCTCTTACGCCGGGATCACCAGCGTCTGGCCGACTTTGATGTGGTCTGGATTATCGAGGCCATTGGCGTCGGCAATCTTCTGGTATTTGTTGGGGGTGCCGTAGAAAAACTTGGAGATGTGCGACAGGTTGTCGCCAGCCTTCACTTCGTAGGAATCGTTCGGTCCATCCGAGGTGACTTCGACCGTCAGGTCGGCAAAGCTGGCGTCAGCCGCTTTAACTTCATCCCAAACCCGGTTCTTCACCACGTCCGAGGTCACATTGGCCTTGATCTTCAGCTTGTCTCCGTCCTGGCTTACTTCCGGCGTGTAGCCGAAGTGGGTCAGGGCATCAATGGCGCCTTGGTACTTTGCCTTCAATTCGTCGAGAGTTGCCATGGAAAGTCTCCTTTAATTTGTGCCACAGAATTCAGGGGCGGAGCGCGCCTCTCGTCCGGCCGGACAGCCCTTGCATTACCAGTTTAGCCAGAGTGAATGAAAGGTTGATAAAAGTTGTGTGATTTGCGTGCAACCGGGGGTGTGACCGGGAACACTTGGCAAAATCCTGCAATGCAATAGAATCGGTTGGCTGGAATTAAGTGACTCTGCTCACAAGGCAGGAGGCTGAGCTACCTGTGCCGATCACAATTGGTGTACCCCGTGAGACCTATCCCGGCGAGAGCCGGACCGCGATGACCCCTCGCGGAATGGAAATGTTAAGCAAAAAAGGCGTCCAGTTCCTAGTTGAACCGGGCGCCGGTTTTTTGTCTGGAATCGCCGATGCGGACTATGTAGCCAAGGGTGCCCGCATTGCCGCCAACCGTGCTGAGGTGTTCCGCGGCTCAGATCTGGTGGTGCAAGTGCGCTCACTGGGTGCCAATCCTGAGGAGGGCAAGTCGGACATTGCCCTGATGAAGTCTGGCCAGGCGCTCGTAGGCTATTGCGAACCGCTAAGCGCGCCGCAAGAAGCTGCTGCATTGGCCAAGGCTGGCGTCAGTGCCTTTTCCATGGAGCTGATGCCCCGCATTACGCGGGCGCAGAGCATGGATTCGCTCTCTTCCATGGCCTCCATCGCGGGCTATAAGGCGGTGCTGATTGCTGCCGAGAACCTGCCGCGATTTTTCCCCATGATGATGACGGCGGCGGGCAGCATTCCAGCCGCACGGGTGCTGGTGCTGGGTGCTGGCGTGGCAGGCTTGCAGGCGATCGCTACGGCGCGGCGTTTGGGCGCGGTGGTCAGCGCTTATGACGTGCGCTCGGCCGTTAAAGAGCAGATTGAGAGCCTAGGCGCGAAGTTCGTGGAACTGGGGCTCGACGCGGCGCAGGCGGAAGGCACGGGCGGTTACGCTAAGGCTCAAAGCGAAGAGTTCCTGAAGCGGCAGCGCGAACTGCTGGGCGAAGTAGTGCGACAGCATGACGTGGTGATTACCACGGCTGCGGTGCCGGGCATGAAGGCTCCGATTTTACTGACGCGCGAAATGATGAGGGGCATGGCCTACGGATCGGTGGTGGTGGATATCGCTGCCGAGCGCGGCGGCAACTGCGAGGTCACCGAACCCGGCGCGTCGGTGGTGGTGGATGGCGTGACGGTGATCGGACCTTTGAACATCCCATCCTCGGTGCCGCAACACGCCAGCCTGATGTACTCGCGCAACATCGCCACCTTCTTAAACCACTTAATCAACAAAGAAGGCGACTTGGTGGTGAATCGCGAAGACGAAATTACACGCGAAACGCTGGTGACATTTGGCGGCGAAGTGGTGCATGCAAGAGTCAAGCCGCTCCTGGGGCTGGCGTAATCGCATCGCACGTTTGGTTTTTGCAGGGCACGATTTACAAGAAATGATGCAAGAGAGGATTCGGCATGGGATTTGATGAGTCGTTACTGTTTGTCTTCATGCTCGCGGCGTTTTTAGGCTTTGAGCTGATCCGCCGGGTATCGCCGCTGCTGCACACACCGCTGATGTCATTGACCAACGCCATTTCAGCCATCTCAGTGGTGGGAGCGATTCTGCTGGCTGGTGAGCATGATGCACCGATGCTCAGCAAAATTCTGGGCTTTACCGCGGTGCTGGCCGCAACCATCAACTTGGTGAGCGGCTTTTTGATTACCGATCGCATGCTCAAGATGTTCAAAAAACGTGCGCCCGGAGGGAAACACTAGTCATGGAATCCTCCATTATGGGACACGTAATTGAACTGACGTATGTGATTGCGGCGGCTTCGTTCATCCTGTCACTCAAGTGGATGAGCTCGCCGGGGACCGCGCGACGCGGCATCATCGTCGGCGAACTGGGTATGTTGCTGGCCATCGTCGGCACCCTGATGCGGCATGAAGTGATGGATTACAGCCTCATACTGGTCGCGTTCTTTCTCGGTTCGGCCATCGGCGTTCCGTTGGCATATCTGATGCCAATGACAGCAGTACCGCAACGGACGGCGATTTCCCACGCCTTCGGCGCGCTCGCAGTCGCCCTCATCGGAACCGCAGAATACTATCGCCACACTCCGCATGGCTTTGCCATGGTTGCGCTGGTGATTGAAACGTTGCTCGGCTTTTTGACCTTTACCGCCAGCTTGATGGCGTTTGGCAAGCTCCAGGAAATTCTGCCGACCCGACCCATTACTTATAAAGGCCAGAACTATATCAACCTTTCGATTCTGGCCGCAGCGATTCTCACTGGCCTGTATCTGATGTTCAACCCCGAGCAGACGTTTCTGTATCCGGTCTTCGCAGGATTGGCTCTGACCTTTGGGGTGCTGCTGATCGTGCCCATTGGCGGCGCGGATATGCCAACCGTAATCGCGCTGCTGAACTCTTACGCTGGCTTGGCAGCCAGCGCCATGGGCTTCGCGCTCAACAACAAGATGCTGATCATTGCTGGCGCACTGGATGGCTCGTCGGGCTTCATTCTGTCGGTCATTATGTGCCGTGCCATGAACCGCTCATTCACCAATGTGCTGTTCGGAGCCTTCGGGCAGGTGCAGACTTCGGCAGCGGTCAAGGGCGAAGCCAAGAACTATCGCTCCGCCAGCGCCGATGAAGCGGCAGAAATTCTGGAGTCTTCGCGCTCGGTAATCGTGGTTCCGGGCTATGGTTTGGCCGTGGCCCAGGCCCAACACAAGCTGCGCGAACTCTACGACATGCTTACCAAGCGGGGCGTGGATGTCCGTTTTGCGATCCATCCGGTGGCTGGACGTATGCCGGGGCATATGAATGTGCTGCTCGCGGAAGCGGACATCCCGTACGACAAGCTGTTCGAGATGGACGACATCAACAGCGACTTCGCTCAGGCTGACGTAGCCTTGGTGATCGGTGCGAATGATGTGACCAATCCAGCGGCGCGACATGACCAAAGCAGCCCGATCTACGGGATGCCGATCCTGAACACCGACATGGCACATACCTGCATGGTGATTAAGCGCAGCATGAACCCGGGCTTTGCCGGTATTGACAACGAGCTTTACTACCTCGACAAGACCCTGATGCTCTTCGGGGACGCCAAAGCGTTCGTCGGGGAAATTGTGAAGGCACTCGGCGCCAGCAAGTAACACAATTGCACCCAACGAGCCCGCCGCCGGTGCCCACTGGCGGCGGGCTGCTTTTTGCTGGTAATGTTTAGTCGTGCATATCCACGTGATTGACTCCCATACCGGCGGCGAACCCACCCGCGTGATTACAGCAGGCGGGCCTGACCTTGGCAGCGGCAACATGGCCGAGCGGCGTGACCGCTTTCGTCAGCAATTCGACCATATCCGCTCGGCGGCGGTGAATGAGCCGCGAGCGTCGGATGCGGTGGTGGGTGCCTTGCTGTGTGAGCCACAAGACCCGGCACACGCGGCGGGCGTAATTTTCTTTAACAACGTGGGATTTATTGGCATGTGCGGGCATGGCACCATTGGCCTGCTGGTAACACTCGCCCACATGGGCCGCATCTCGCCCGGCGTTCACACGATTGAGACCGTCGTCGGCAACGTGACTGCGGAACTGCACAAAGCACCCAATGCAAATGAAGTTTCGGTGCGCAACGTACCCAGTTATCGCTTGGCCAAAGCGGTAAGTGTTCCCGTCGAAGGCCATGGCTCGGTGGTGGGGGACATTGCCTGGGGCGGCAACTGGTTTTTTCTAGTGGATCACGGTGCCAATGAGCTTAGGCTGGAGGATCTCGACCGGCTCACAGACTTTACTTGGCGCATTCGCCGCGCGCTGGTGCGGGAGGGGATCACGGGAGCGAATGGCGCGGAGATTGACCACATCGAACTGTTTACTTCGGCGGCCATGCACGCCGATTCGAACAGCCGCAACTTCGTGCTGTGCCCCGGCGGAGCCTATGACCGTTCGCCCTGCGGCACCGGCACAAGCGCCAAGCTGGCGTGTCTGGCGGCGGATCGCAAGCTGGCAGAGGGTGAGCTCTGGCGGCAGGAAGGCATTGTGGGCGGCGTATTTGCGGCCCAATACTGGCATGGTGAGCCAACTGCCCAAGCGGTGGTTCATCCCACCATTCGCGGTTCCGCGTTCGTGACTGCGGAGGCGGATTTGATTCTCGACGAGCGCGACCCCTTTCGCTGGGGCATTCGCTGGTGACGCAGACTGCCGAGGCGATTGTGCTGGGCGCTGGCATTGTGGGAACGGCCTGTGCGTTGGAACTGGCGCGCAGCGGCCTGCGCGTGACCATTGTGGATGATGGCGTAGTCGGCGGTGGCGCGACTGCTGCGGGCATGGGACACGTCACGGTGATGGATGACTCCGAGCCACAGTTTGCCTTGACGCGTTATTCGCAGCAGCTTTGGCATACCATCCGCAATGATGCGGCAACGCCGCTTCCTGGCGAAGCCGAGTGGCTGCCGTGCGGCACCATTTGGGTGGCAGCCGACGACGACGAGATGGCCGAAGTGCATCGCAAACATGCGTTCTATTCCGCGCGGGCCGTGTCCACAATCACTCTGGATTCGCAGCAACTGGCTCAAGCCGAACCCAACTTGCGCGGCGGCTTGGCGGGGGGATTGCTGGTGCTGGAAGATGTCGTCATTTACCCGCCTGTTGTGGCGGCATGGATGCTGAAGCAATGCGAAATGCTGAGCGCAGCATTCGTGCGGCAACGGGCCACGGCATTCTGCGAAAGTGGCGATCACGCAGAAGTGACGCTGGCCGATGGTTCGATCCTTTCCGCAGACTGCGTGATTCACGCCACTGGCACGTGGACACCTTTACTGCTGCCGAGCATCCCCGTGCATCCGCGAAAGGGGCATCTGCTGATTACCGAGCGCTACGCCGGGTTTCTGCGACATCAACTGGTGGAACTTGGTTATCTAAAGAGTGCGGCATCGGCGGGGGGCGACTCGGTTGCCTTCAACGCGCAACCGCGGGCCACGGGGCAGATTTTGATTGGCAGTTCGCGTCAATATGGCGCTACTGATTCTGCGGTTGAGCCGCAGATGTTGGCGCGGATGCTGCGCCGCGCGGAAGAGTTCATGCCCGAAATCGGCAAGCTGCAAGGGGTTCGCGCCTGGACGGGTTTTCGGGCGTCCACACCAGACAAACTGCCTCTGATTGGCCTCGCGCCGGGATATCGCAACGTGTATCTTGCCACCGGACACGAAGGGTTGGGCATTACCACCGCGACGGGTACCGCAAAGCTGATCGCGGATCACATCCTTGGGCGTACGTCCGCGATTCCGGCCGCGCCGTACCAACCTTCGCGCTATACCCCTGCCAATGACAATGCCCGCGACGGAGGCACTGCTTGAGCGTGAGCGCATCTCTGAGCGTTAGCGTCGGTGGCAGTAATCTGCGGGTACCCGCAGGCACGACGGTTGCGACGGCCGTGGCAATGGCAGGCTCACCAGCTATGCGGACCTCGGTGAGCGGCGAGCGGCGCGGTGCGCTTTGCGGCATGGGCATCTGCTTTGAGTGCCGGGTGACGATCAACGGCCAACCACATCAGCGCAGTTGCCAGACCGTCTGCGCTGAGGGCATGGAGATTGAAACCACATGAACACCTCGGTTCGTCACATCGAAGCCGACGTAGTGATTGTGGGCGCGGGTCCAGCGGGCCTGGCGGCAGCGCGGGCGGCAACCCAGTCGCGCAGCGTGCTGCTGCTCGACGACAACCCGGCTGCCGGGGGGCAGATCTGGCGCGGTGCGAGCGAGCGCGCCTTGCAATCCCTGACCCGGCGACGCGAGACCGGCCCCCTCGCATCGCCGCGCATCCAGCGTATGTTTGGGGTGCGCATCTTTGCAGGCGACGCGGCCCGCCGCGCCCTGCGGGCGGAGACCGCAACCGGCGCGCTGCAGATTCGCTATCGCGACCTCGTACTCGCCACCGGTGCACGCGAGCTTTTCCTGCCCGTCCCCGGATGGACCTTGCCCAACGTGATGGGCGCGGGCGGACTGCAAGCCATGGTGAAGGGCGGTCTGCCGATTGCGGGCAAGCGCATCGTGGTGGCAGGCTCCGGCCCGCTGCTGCTCGCGGTAGCGGATGTGCTGCGCAGCAAGGGTGCGAAGGTGGTGGCCATTGCAGAACAGGCACCTGCCCGCGCGGTGAACGCGTTTGCATGGAGCTTGCTTCAGCATCCCGCCAAGCTCTTACAGGCAGCTGCCCTGCGCACGATGCAGTGGGGCATTCCGTATTGGACGGATGCGTGGCCCGTCGCGTGCATCGGCAACCAGCAACTGGAGCGGGTGATGGTGATGCGCAAGGGGCGGCGCGTTGAGCTGGAATGTGACTACTTGGCTTGCGGATTCGGCCTGGTACCAAACACTGAACTTGCGCAGCAAATGGGATGCGCGATGCAAGGTGACTTCGTCAAGGTGAACGATGCACAGCTGACATCGCAGCCGCATGTGTATTGCGCCGGAGAAGTCACAGGCATTGGAGGGGTGCAGAAGTCACTGGATGAGGGAGGGGTCGCGGGAAGTGTGCTGGGGGCGGCACCAGTGACGGCGCTGGCTGCGTTGCAGCGCAGTCGGGCACGCTGGCGTCGGTTTGAAGCTTCGCTCAACCATGCTTTCGCACTTCGGCCCGAGCTCTCGACGCTAGCCGATGACGAAACCATCGTCTGCCGTTGTGAGGATGTGACTTGGGGGCGCATCCGCGCACACAGCCACTGGCTTGAAGCCAAGCTGCACACTCGCTGCGGCATGGGCCCGTGCCAAGGTCGCATCTGCGGAGCCGCGCTCGGCGTGATGCGCGGCAAGACCGGCTGGCAGGTAGAATCCATTCGTGAGCCGGTGTTTCCGGTACGCGCGGAAACCCTTGCAGCACTGGGTGCCCGCCGCGAAGAAAACAGCTAGCTGCGCTTGCGCCGCCGGACTGGAACCAACTGAACCGCTAAACTAGCTAAGCCATTTTGATTTCAGGAGAATGACCTCATGCCTTCGATGCAACCTACTGACTGGGCCGGTGTATTGCCGGCCATCACCACTCCTTTTCAATCGAATGGCGAGGTGGATCACAACTTCCTGACCTCGCATAGCCAATGGTTGGTGGGCTGCGGATGCACCGGCATCGTTGCGCTGGGTTCTCTCGGCGAGGGCGCGACGCTTACGCGCGAGGAAAAGCGGGCCGTGTTGCAGACACTGGTGGCGGCAGTCGGAGCCACTGTGCCAGTGGTGGCTGCGATTTCTGTGCTGAGCACAGCAGAGGCGGTGGAATTAGCCAAAGAGGCCGAATCGCTGGGCTGCCGGGGGCTGATGGTATTACCGCCCTACGTCTATGTGGGCGACTGGCGCGAGATGCGCGCTCACGTGGCCGCCATTTTCCAGGCTACGCAGCTTTCTTGCATGCTCTACAACAATCCGGTGGCCTATAAGACGGACTTTGTGCCGGAGCAGATTGCGGAACTTGCAGGAGCATTCGCCAACTTTCATGCGGTGAAGGAATCCACAACAGACGTGCGTCGCGTGACTGCGATCCGCGCGCTAACCGGCGATCGCCTGCGCATTCTAATGGGCGTAGACGATGCCATTGTCGAAGGTTTGCAGGCCGGTGCCGTCGGCTGGATTGCCGGACTTGCCAATGCATATCCAGTGGAATCCGTGAAGCTGGTGGAATACACGCTGGCTGGCAAGACGCAACAGGCCTTTGAGCTGTATCGCTGGTTTCTGCCTATGCTGCGCTTGGATACCGTGCCTAAATTTCCGCAACTCATCAAGCTGGTGCAAGCCAAGGCTGGCATGGGCACTGCCACTGTGCGCGCGCCGCGCATGGAAATTGCGGGTGCTGAACTCGATGCAACGCTGGCGATTATCGCGGAGGCGCAACGTACGCGACCCGCGCTGGGCTAACCCTACAGGCACGCAGGAATTTGCACGGCAACGATTGGTGGACATGACAGCAATACTTAGCGCTTCGATCGTAGGAACATCCATACTCGGCACCACGCGCGGCAGCGTTGGGGGAAGCACCTTTTACGCGACGAACCCAGCGAGCGGCGGAACGCTGGAACCTACATTCCATTCCGCGTCTGTGGCCGAGCTCGACCGGGCAACTGCTCTCGCCGCGACTGCGTTCCCTGTGTATTCACGGCTGAGCGGCAAGCAGCGGGGTGCATTTCTGCGCGAGATCGCTGCACAACTGGAAGCGATCGCCGCCGAGATCATCCCTCGTGCCGTCGCCGAGTCGGGCCTGCCGCAAGGCCGCATTCAAGGCGAACTTGCTCGCACGTGCAACCAGCTTCGCTTCTTCGCTGGCATCGCAGAAGAAGGCTCGTGGGTGGACGCACGGATTGACCTTGCTGACGCAGCGCGGCAACCCGCCGCCAAGCCAGACCTGCGCTCGATGCTGCGGCCGCTAGGCCCGGTCGCGGTCTTTTGCGCCAGCAACTTTCCATTGGCATTTTCTGTGGCTGGCGGTGACACCGCCTCCGCGCTCGCTGCCGGGTGCCCCGTTCTGGTGAATGCGCATTACTCGCATCCCGGTGCGGCGGAGTTCGCTGGACTCGCGATTCAGCGTGCGGCGCAAGAGTGTGGATTGCCGGAAGGCGTGTTCTCTTTGCTGTTCAGCTCGGAACAGGAAATCGGCCAGCGGCTGGTGGCGCATCCAGTGGTTTGCGCGGTTGGCTTTACCGGCTCACGCGCGGGAGGACTGGCGCTGCAAGCCATCGCCGCCACACGCGCCGTGCCCATCCCGTTTTATGCCGAGATGAGCAGTGTCAATCCGGTATTCGTGCTGCCGGGCGCGCTCGCGGAACGCGGCGCACAGATTGCGGCTGGACTGCACGGCTCTATCACCTTAGGGGCTGGGCAGTTTTGCACCAACCCCGGCTTGTTGATGCTCGACTCATCGCCGGATGCTGACACCCTTGTTCAGTCGCTCGCCGGGAAGATGGCAGCCACCGCTCCCGCGACGATGCTGAACGCTAGTATCCACGCGGCGTATTCGAAGTCGGTTGCCGCGCGAGATGATGACGCGGGGGTGATGACGGTTGCCACAGCCGCAGCGGCAAGCCCCGCGGGGTGCGCTGCGTCTGCCGCGTTGTTTGCAGTATCTGCGACGCAATTTCTTGCGCAGCCGCATTTGCAGGATGAAGTCTTCGGGCCTTCCTCACTAGTGGTTCGCTACGAAGCAGCAAGCACATCGAGTGAGCTGCTGCATCTGGTGGAGAGCCTGCAAGGCAACCTCACCGCCACCGTACACGCCACCGATGCCGACTTGAAGAGCCATGCCGACTTTCTGGCCATGCTCGAAGGCAAGGTAGGCCGCATCGTTTTCAACGGCTATCCCACAGGCGTGGAAGTGTGCCAAGCGATGGTGCACGGCGGCCCATTCCCTGCCACTTCCGATAGCCGCAGTTCCTCGGTGGGTGGACGTGCAATCGAGCGCTTCGCACGCCCAGTCTGCTGGCAGGATGCGCCACAGGTCGCGCTACTGGAAGAGTTGCGCAGCGAAAATACGTTGGGAATCATGCGGCTGGTAGATGGGGTGCGAACGCGGGAGTAGCGGCGCTCGGCGTGTGCGTAGGTATATTTCAAAAGAATGGAAGCAGCCAGCGCATTTCGCCTCGCCCGCTGCTTCTCGTACTTACGCCACCACAAGCCAGCTAACGCGCTTACCCCAAATCAAACAGCAACACCTGCGCGGCTTCTGTGCCTGCGCCTTTGAGTGCAAGCACAGCTTCGGACGTAATTGAGGCCGCATCGCCAGCGCCAAGCTTTGCTCCATTCACTTCCAGTTCGCCGGTAGCCACCTGCAGCCATACGCCACGACCCTCGGCGAGTGAGTAGGCCACTTCCGCGCCCGGATCGAGCGAGCTGGCGTACACGTTGGCATCCTGATGAATCGTCAACGCACCGTCGCGGCCATCACGCGCCGCCACCAGCCGCAATTGATTCTTGCGCTCTTCCTGCGGAAATGCTTTCTGCTCATACCCCGGTTCCAGATTCTTCTTCTCTGGAAAAATCCAGATCTGCATCAGGTGCACCGGTTCGTTTTTCGAGTGATTGAACTCGCTGTGCAGTACTCCGGTACCGGCCGTCATGCGCTGGAATTCACCGGGGCGAATGGCCGAAGTGTTACCCATAGAATCCTTGTGAGTTAACTCACCTGATAACACCATGGTGAGGATTTCCATGTCATTATGCGGGTGCATCCCAAATCCGCGGCCCGCTGCCACATAGTCCTCATTCAGTACCCGCAGGGTCTTAAAGTGCATGTGCGCCGGATCGTAGTAGTCCGCGAACGAAAAAGAGTGCCAGGTCTTTAGCCAGCCGTGGTCGGCGTGGCCCCTCTCATTTTTATGACGAATAGTAATCATTTGGTTACCCTCCGTTTCCATCATCTAGATGAGAATTTCGCGAGAAGGATGCAACTGCCGCAAGCGGCTGAATTGACGCAACTTGTAAGAGGTCTTGACCTTTGAGCACACCTTATTGCTGGCTCAGCTCGGTATAAGCACGCAACACTTCAGCCACCGTCCACGCTTGCGCCACGGCACCCCGGGGCGCATGCGGGGCATCGCCATCGAATATTTCTGCTAACGTGCCCATGCACAAGGAGGCCAGTTGAGCCTCCATCGGCGCCAGCAATCGCAACGCCGCCTCGCGATCACGATGTACGCGAAAATGCGCCAGCACAAACGGCCCCAGCAGCCATCCCCAAACCGTACCCTGATGGTAAGCACCGTCGCGCTGCCCGGGGTCGCCGCCGTAAGTGCCGCAATACTGGGGATCGTCCGGCGCCAAACTGCGCAGTCCGCACGGCGTCAGCAGGTCGCGCTGCGCACGGGCGACCACGGCCCTCTGCTGCTCAGCCGTCAGCGGGCTTTGTGGCAGGCAAACGGCGAAGAGCGCGTTGGGGCGAATCGTAGGGTCGTTTTTAGAAACTTGCTCGCGACCGGCAGGGCCGTCAATCACATCAAAGCAATACTGGGTTTGAGGATTCCAGAAGCGGGAAAAGCTGGTACGCACTTGTTCGGCCATGGCGGCATAGTGCGCGGTTTGGCGTGCGGCATCTGAGCCGAGCTCGTGTGCGAATCCCGCCATCGTACTTAGCGCGTTGAACCACAGGGCGTTAATTTCCACCGGCTTGCCGATGCGCGGGGTGACGACCCAGTCGCCCACTTTCGCATCCATCCACGTGAGCTGCACGCCGGGCTCACCAGCGTAGAGCAGTCCATCAGCCGCGTCCACGTGGATGGAAAAGCGGGTGCCGCGCACATGCCAGTCAATCATTTCGGCCAGCACGGGGAACAGCTCCGCCAGTAGCACGCGGTCTTGCGTTTGTGCGTAATACTGGCGAATCGCCTCGAAATACCAGAGGTTTGCATCCACAGTGTTGTATTCGGGCGCTGTGCCAGCATCTGGAAAATAGTTGGGCAACATCCCCTGACTGACCAAGCGCGCAAAAGTGCGAAGAATCTTCGCCGCCACCTTCGGCCGACCCGTTGATAGCGCCAGACCCGGTAGTGCGATCATAGTGTCGCGACCCCAATCGCCAAACCAGTGGTAGCCCGCAATGACGGAGAGCGCGTCTGGGTCATCCGGCAGGGGACGGCTCACCACAAACTGATCTGCTGCGAGCACCAGACGCTGAATCCATCCCGGTGCCGCCGCGGCGAGCGTTGAGTTTGTTGTTTGTGCCGGGTGTGCCGGGTTTGTTGTTTGTGCTGCTTCCCACTGCGCGAGCAGCGAACGTTGCCGCGCTGGTTGTCGCTGCAACGCTGCAATTCCCTCCACCGGCGACGGGAGCTTCGCGGCTGACTCCTCGGTGCTGGCGGCAAAGGTTACGCTGTCCCCTGCTTGCAGGGTGACGCTAAAATCCGCGACATGCAAGTGGTCTTCATGGTCACTCAGTCCGCGTTCGCGCTCGCAGGTCAGCTCGTAGTTCCGGTACCAGTCATGCGCGGGAATTGCGGTGGCGCGATCGCTGCGCAGCAGAATTGGCACCGCGCCCTCGAAGGCGAGAACTCGCACGCCGTTGGCCAGCGGCTGCACCTGCATCTGCCAATCGCCCGCAGTAGTTAACGAGTGGAAGTCCCTGTAGTTGACCAGAGCTTTCAACCGCAAGGTAATCGGCTCGCTACCCGCCGCATGAAGGTACTGGACGTAGGTCGTGTTCTCGAGCTGTTCCATCCAAATGCGCTTTTCTAGCCTTTCTGGCCGCTGCGGGCTGGGTCGCGGCGCCCGTCCACAGGCAAATCGCCAAACCGGAGTGGTGCCTTCTAGCCAGAAACGCTCAATCTGGTGATAGCCCAAGGGGTTCACCGCTCCACCGACCCAGCGATTGCAACCAAGCTCGCAGGTCTGGCCGCCCACTTGTACCGTTTCTTCCAGCTTGGTTACCAGCAGCGTACGCGCCACCGGCGGACGCAGCGCAGCCACCAGCAACCCGTGATACCGGCGCGTCAATTCGCCGGAGACAGTGCCCGCCGCGAAGCCACCAATGCCGTTGGTTACAAGCCACTCGCGCCGGCTTGCCACATCTGGCTCGGCGCCGAGATCCAACAACTCCATCGGTTTAGGGAATTCCACGGGCATCTCCTCGCGGGCGGCATCGTCGTGACCTTCGACCGTCACCCGCTTCACCTCTAACATTGCGTCCCGCAACCTTCTGCTGCTGCACGCATCGCACCTTCAGTTATATCCTCTTACCGTGGCAAGCCATTCAAGAAGACTCACCTAGGAGATCGGCAATCATGACGAAGTTACAAGATCGAGTGGCGGTAATTGCGGGAGGCACTGGCGCCCTGGGCGGAGCCATCGCTCTCGCCATGCTGCAAGCAGGCGCGACTGTAGTGGTTACCTATCGCCGCCCGGAGGAACTTGACAAGCTTACTGCTGATGCGGGGCCACTTGCGGCCCGCCTGAGCGGCGAATCGGTGGACGTGACGGACTGCGACGCGGTTGCTGCGCTGGCCAGCACGCTGGCTAAGCGGTCGGGGCGAGTGGATATTCTGGTAAACGCGGTGGGCGGCTATGCGGGGGGCAAGACTGTGTGGGAGACCGAACCCAAGACCTACGCCACGCAGATGGCGTTGAACTTGCAAGCGGGATTTGCGCTGACTCATGCCTTTTTGCCGGCAATGGTGCAGCAGAATCGCGGCTGGGTGGTGAACGTAGCCTCGCGCGCGGCGCTGGTAGCGTCTCCGGGAGCGGGCGTTTATGCGGCTTCGAAGGCAGGCGCGCTGGCGCTCTTCCGCGCACTGGCAGAAGAAGTGAAGCCGTATAGCATCCAAGTGAATTCGATTGTACCCAGCATCTTTGACACGCCAGCGAATCGCGCGGCTATGCCAACCGCCGACTTTGCCAGTTGGCCCAAGCCAGAGCAGATTGCGAAGGTGGTGCTATTTCTTTGTTCCGAAGAAGGCAGCATCGTTCATGGGGCGGAAGTGCCGGTATATGGCAGAACCTAGCCGGAGAGGTTAACCCTGCGGGCCCAGTTCGCGGTACTGTCCACGAAAGTAGAGCAACGGCTCGCCGTCGCGAACCACCAGGTCTTCCACTTCACCGACGAAGATGGTGTGATCGCCAGCGATTTGGGCGTGACTCAGGCGGCACTCCAGATACGCCAGCGCGCCTTGCAGCACGGGCGTGCCGTGCTGTGTGCGGTCAAAACTCGCGCCCGCTTCGCTCGGTGTGTGCTGGTCTTCCGCGGGCCGCGCAAAGAACTCTGAAATCGCCCGCTGACTATTGGCTAACACGTTAATGCCAAAGCGCTGCCGCGCATGCAGCAGGCTGTGGCTGCGCGCCCGCTGGTCTACGCACACCAGCACCAACGGCGGATTCAGCGACACCGATGAAAAGGCATTCGCCGTCATGCCGTGAATCTCGCCACCGTTATCCACCGTAATGATGGTGATACCGGTGGCAAAAGCGCCCAGCGCACGGCGGAAGTCGAAGCTCTCGATTTTGCTTTGCTCATCCATACGAGTTTCTAGAAAACTGCAAGCAGACTGCCAGCCGTGTGGCCGCTCACTATTCCGCCTTGTACAGGAACTCAACCTTGCCGCCGGAGGCAATCCACGGCAAAGTGGTGCTGACTGAATGATGCGCCGCGTCAAACTGCAATTTGTTCCCAGCCTGTCCATTGAATCTCACCGTCTGCGGCACCCTCGAGCCGGAAATCCCAAAAATCGTCACCCGAATCTCTGATATACCCGGATGGAACAAGCCCTCCGGGGGCGCAAGGTTTACGGTGATTGCATCAACCTGCGTGCGCCCATTCGGGGACGAAAGGGAACCACAGCTAAACCCCTGCCGGAAGTACTCCCCGTGCTGATACCCAAAGGTATTGCCGTCATCTAGGTAGAGTGAACCCTCGCAGTTCGGCCCCGGGTACACTCTTAACTCCAGCGGCCCGTCCGGCTTCTGCTCCACATGCTGAATCACCGGCTGCTGCGGGATGATCGCACCCGCCCGAACAAATAACGGCATCTCGCCCAGCGCGGGAGTCACCGTGCGAGGCTCACCCGGCTGGCCCGGCGTCAAATCAGGTGCGCCGCCCTCGACGGCCTCGCCCGTCCAGTAGTCGTACCACTGGCCCTTGGGCAAATTCAGCGCATACCCGCGCACGCTCTCAGTGAGCGCTGGTGCTACCAGCAGACTCTGGCCGAACATGAACTCTTTCTCTTCGATCGCCTGCGTCGGGTCGTTGGGAAACTCCATGAACATGGGCCGCATGAGCGGTACGCCGGTGCGGCTGGTCTCTTCCATCTGGGTGTAGGTGTAGGGCAGCAACTGGTAGCGTAGCTCGATGAACTTCTTGCGAATCGCCTCGTGCTCCGGCCCATCCACCCAAGGCTCGCGGTCGCGGCTGCCTTTCTCCGCGTGGTTGCGATAGATAGGATAGAACGCACCCAGTTCCATCCACCGGGTCAACAAGTCTGGCGGCGGATTGCCCGCATAGCCCCCCACATCCACGCCCGTCATGGCGTAGCCGGAGACGCCCAGATTCAGCACTTGGGGCACGCTCAACTTCATGTGGTTCCAACTGGCGGTGTTGTCGCCCGTCCATGTAGCGGCGTAGCGCTGCGTGCCAGCATAAGCGGCGCGAGTCAGCACAAATGGCCGCTCGTTCGGACGCAACTTGAGCAACCCTTCATAGGTGGCGCGGTCGTTTTCCATGCCCAGCACATTGTGGATTTCGCGATGATCCGTCTTGCGCTCGCCGGTGGCTTCCGTCACGCGATGGATGTTATCCAGCGGCATGGTTTTTGTTGGGTTGAACACGGCTGGTTCATTCATGTCGTTCCAAAAGCCGCGAATGCCCCGATTTTTAAAGTCGGCGTAAAGACCGCCCCACCAAGTGCGCGCTGAGGCCTGTGTGAAATCCGGAAACACACTGTCACCCGGCCACACAGTTCCGACGTACTCCTTACCATCCGCAGCCTTGATGAAGTGGTCCCCGGCATGGCCAGAATCATAGGGCGCGTAACCGGCCTCGTGCTTTACGTGCAAGTCGAGAATCGTGATGGTCTTGATGCCGTCGGCGGCCAGATCCTTCACCAAGCCGTTGAAGTTGGGGAACCCATTGGTGTCAATGGTGAACGGCCGGTTGCCCATCTGGTAGTCAATGTCGAGATAGAGCGCATCCAGCGGAATCTTGCGGTCGCGGTATCCCTTGGCGATCTCCCGTACCCGTGACTCGGGAAAGTAGCTGTAGCGGCTCTGCTGATATGCCATGGCAAACAGCGGAGGCAGCGGCGTCCGGCCCGTCAGCGCCGTGTATTGCTGCACTACGTGCTTGGGCTCTGGCCCGTAAAAAACATAGTAGTCAAGTGGGCCATCTTCTGAACCGAAAGAGAAATAGTCCTTGTTGGCTTTGCCCAAGTCCCACGAGCTGCGATAGGTATTGTCGAGGAACAACCCCCATGCGCTACCGTTGCGCACCCCCATCAGAAACGGAATGGACTTATACAGCGGGTCAGTGGATTCCTGCCACCCGTAGGCATCCGTGTTCCACATGCTGTAGGACTGATCGCGATGGTCGAGCGGGCCGGATTTGTCGCCCAAGCCAAAATAATGTTCGTCCTTCGGCATCGTCTTCCAGACGCGGAACTCTTTGCCATTCCACGCCGGAGTGAGCCCCGGCTGATCCTGCAAAATCGGGTTGCCCTTGAGGTCTTCTACGGTCACCCGCATAGACGCGCGATCTATGCGCACTCGCAGCGCTGCCGTTTGCAACGTCACATCTTTCGCGCCAGACTGAAACTCAAAGTGCGGCCTCTCAGCATAGGCGTTGGGCACAACCGCAAAGGATGCGTGGGTGCTGAAGGTGCCCTGCGGCGCATATTGCAAGCGCACGACATTGTCGGAAAGCAGCGTCACGCGCAGCTTGAATGTACCCGCTGCAACCTCCGCACCATCCGGCAGGGCACGGGCAATCGTCACGGCACCCGAAGGCTTGAAGGCGGCTTCTGCCTGCGGCAGCCACGCCAACCCACATCCGGCGCACAACCCTATCACTAGGCACTGCAACGCGAGCTTCGGCAACGCGAGCTTCGGCAAACCCATCTTTTGCAATCCCATTGTCCGCAAACCCATCCCACACCCCTGACCGGGCTCTTTGCGCGAGAGACTGCCACGGCAGCCCGCGAAAAATACCCGCAGAAGCTTTGTACCATAGCGCAACGCCTTGCCGCCGCGACCGGGCGAGCGGGACGGGCGAGCGGAATCGGTGCTGGGCCCTACTCCGGCGACGATCCCGCAGACTACCGTGCTGGCCGTCGCGGTACCAAACCTGCGAATAGCTTTTCCCCGATGGGGGAACCGAACCCGGTGCAGGGATTCCAACCGGGTCCCGCTACATAGCCTCCATTACCGCCCCTGAGGATGGGTCGAAACGGAGAGAGTTGACCACCTGCCTTACTGGCAAGCCGATACAGTAGCGGATTGAGATAGCCGCAGCGGGCACCGGCCTCAAGCCGGTGCAATGCTTGATTGAAGCGCGCAACCAACGCCGCCCAGAAGGGCACGACGGCGCTGGTGCCGCCTGCCGAACCGGCGCGTCCAGCCACCAGAATCATAGGCCCACGGGCGGGGTCTGCAGGGCCTGCGACATCTGGCACACCCCGGCCCGGCAGACTCAGCGGGTTCGCAGGCACGGGGACGTCGCGTTGCCACGCAGGAAGCGCAAAGCGGCGGCTCACGCCACCGCCGGTAGCCCCGGGAATGCCGTGATGCACGGCATTCCACACTCTTTCTTCTACCAACTGATCCGCAGCAAATTTTGCAGTGGTGCCGCCGCAACCCAAGCAATAGGGACTGCTAGCCGGGAAGTTGACCGCATCCTTGCCATCTGGGGAAGAGTTGCGCGAACCGCCATCGCCGGACGAGGCACAGACGGTGATGCCGAGGCGCGCGGCGTCTTGCAGCAGGCCGTCTATATGTGTAGTGAAGGGTTCGGAGAAACTGGGCTCAGCCTCGCCCCAGCTAATGGCGATCACCGATGGCTTGTGTCGCCGGGCTTCGGCACCGTGAATCGCCCGTGACAAGGTATGCACGATGCCCTGCTCGGTCGGCAGGCCGAAGTAGACAAGCAGATGGGCGCCCGGAGCCAGCGCTCCAGCCAGTTGTAAATCCATGGTGACTTCTACGGTGCATTGCGCAGATTCAATCTCGTCGAGGGCGCGCCCTGCCTTAGGAACTGGGCGCTTGCCTTCCACGACATCGAAGAAGCGGTGCACTAGCGCGTCCGGTGCGGGGTCGTTCTTGGCACCATCTACCAGAACATCCGTGACACGCGGGAGCTTTCTTTCGATCGCCAGAAAATAGCGTTGTAGATCTTCGCGGCGGTAGCCGCCGCCAAATTCCAGAATCGCAATGCACTGGCCTTTGCCGTCGGTTCCTGGCGGAAAGCCATACGCTTGTTCGAGGTCCGTGATGGAGGGTTGGCTTAAGGCAGATTTTGCCCTGATGAGAGCGGGATTGCGGAGGTGATTTTTGGCGGGCGTGGCCTGTTTGTGGCTTCTCCAGTGCGTACCCCGGCGCACCGCTCCTGGCTGGGCGCTGATTCCAAAAACCGCATCTACTGCGCCTGCAAGCGCCGCAGGAACGTCCGGCCCGCTCGCGGTCGAAGCGAAGCTTCGGGAGGCTGGTGCCTTGCCCTTTGGTGCTTCTGCGGAGGCGTGCAACTGAATGGGCGATGCTGCGAACACCTGACGCATGGCGGCAGCGGGGCCGCTGAGCAGCATGAGTCGCGAATGGCGCTGGACCTCCTCAACCTGCAAACCATGGGTTCGCGCGAACGCCCGCACCGTCCGGACGTCAGCCGCAAGCGCAGACTGCTCGGCAGCGAATTCGGAGTGGGTCGGGTGATTGCGACAATGCACCGATTGCTTTCCGCTGTTTCCGTGAGAATCAGCCAGCATTTTAGGACGCCGCAGCACGAGCGTGGCGCGCAGTTCGGCAGCGGGGTCTTTCGGCGATGGCGAAGCTGGGCCGGGGTGCGCCATTAGACCGGAAGTTGACCTAGGAGTTGGTCGAGGAGTTGACCTAGACGCAGGCTTGGATGTTTTACTTGCCACCAGTCACCTTCTTATGTCTCGCCATTTCGTGTGGCGATTTCAGCGGCTGACGCGTTCCTAAACCGTAAACGCCTGCCAGCGCGCGCGTACTTCGGCCATGAGCGTCAGGAATGCAGGCTCACCTCGCAAGCTGGCCAGCAGCGGGTCTTGCTCCGCCATCACGGGATAGTTGATAAACCCGTTGGAAACAGCCGTCCCCAGCCAGCGAACACCTTCTTCCTGCTCACCCATCACGGCGTAAGCTTGCGCCATGTGCCAGGCATATTGCGGGTCGCTGGCGGCGCTGGCGTTAAGCTCTGGAGTCACGACAGCCAAAGCCGCGACCTTGTCGCCGCGCAACGCGTGGCGTAGCACTTGCCCCAATTGACTAAAGAATATGCCTGGAATTTCTTGTTCCAGCTTGGCTAGCACCGCGCAAGCATCGGCATCTCGTAGATTCTGCGCCAGCAGCACCCCATACATCAGGCGCAACATCGGATTCCCCGGCTCATCATGCAGCGCTTTCTCAAAAGGCTCTAAGGCCGCCGCGTACTCACCCGACATCATGGCCAGCAGCCCGGGCACAAACTGATAGATCGGGGTGAGCGGGTCAATGGCAAGCAACCGTTTAGCCAGCGACTTCGCGCGATCCGCTTTGCCACTCAGCCCGCACAAAGCACAAAACCATGCAATCGCGTCAGGGTCGTTTGGATCCACCGCCATCGCGGCCTTGAGATGGGAGACCGCTTCTTGTGAGTGGCCTTCCAGCAGACTCACCAGCCCAAGTACGCGGCTGCCGTGCCCGCCCTCCGGTTCCAGCACCAGGATACGATTGGCGCACTCGCGCGCTTTTTGCAGGTACGCCTGGTCAGAGGAAATGCCAGCGTTCACAAACTGCCAGTACACCTGCCCTTTCGCGGCGAGCAACATCGGGCTCTCGCCGATGATCTCTTCGCCTTTCTCCAAATAGCCGAGTGCGCGTTCCAGTGCCTCTCGCGAGTAAGAAAGCATCTCGTGCTTGGCTTTGAGGTAGTACTCGTAGGCGCGAATGTCGTGAAAGGGCCGCGCGGCCAGGCGTTGCTCCTCATTGGGTGTTAGCTTCAGCTTGAGCGCGCCCACGATGCGCCGCGACAGGCTTTCCTGAATCTCGAAGATATCTTCCAGAGTTCCGACATATTTCTCGGCCCACTCCAGCGTATCGGTGACCGGATTGACCAGCTTGGCATTCAGGCGCAGGCTGTTGCCAGAGATACGCGCTGCGCCTTCCAGCACAAACTGCAGACTCAGTTCGCGGGCGGTCTTTGCCAGATCCACTTCCTTCCCCTTCAGCCGCATGGCTGAGGTGCTGCTGATCACGCGGATCGAGTGGATGCCCGAAAGGTCGGTAATGATCTCATCGGTCAAACCATCTACGAAGTATTCCCACTCTGTCGCGCCGCCGACGTTGACAAACGGCAACACCAGAATGGAGCGCTCTGCTGCCACTACGCCGGTGCGTAGTGGAGTGAGGTCGAGGGCAACGGTGACGTTCGGGTCGGCGGGCTCCAGCACGGCCGAGTTGCCCGCTAGGCGCGCCAGATCGGACAGAAATTCGGCCGCCGTTTGATAGCGGCGATCTGGATCCTTGGCTAGGGCCTTGCGCAAGATGGCATCCACCACCAGCGGCACCTCGGGACGAACTTCTGTGAGGGGCTTTACCTGATCGTGAGTAATTGCATGGAGCACTGCATAGGTAGAGGGTCCGCTAAAGGCCGCGACCCCTGTAAGCATCTCGTAGAGCAGGACGGCGGTAGACCAGATATCAGCTCGACCGTCGGCGGGGTTGCCCAGCAGCAGTTCCGGTGCCAAATAGTTGACTGTGCCTACCACGGAGCCGCTCGCCGTCAACCCGTCGGTGCTTCCAGCCAGCTTGGCGAGACCGAAGTCAACGATCTTAACCTCGCCTCGCGGGGAGATCATGATGTTCGAGGGCTTGATGTCGCGATGAATTACATTTTTTTCGTGCGCATGGCTCAAGCCGGCAAGGACTTGGCGCACGATGCTCAGCGCTTCGGGAAAAGGCAATCGGCCTCGTCGGATGCGGGCAGCCAGCGTTTCGCCGTCGTAGTAGGCCATGGCCAACAAGGTGTGGCCATCAGCGTCTTCGTTAATCTCATGAATGGTGCAGATGTTGGGATGATCGAGGCTGGCGGCCGATCGCGCTTCGCGCATCAACCGCTGCCGCAGCAAGGGGTCTTGTTCCTGCTTGGCAGGCAAAAACTTCAGCGCCACAAAGCGATCCAGATTTAGATCGTGCGCCTTCCACACCACGCCCATGGCACCCGCGCCAAGCTCCTGCAGGATGTGGTAATGCGAGATGGTGGTGCCTTGCATTTTGGTTTAGGAATCCGCCTGTGGAAGTTCTAGTTTGCCGGAGTCGCCCGGTGGCTGTCCACCAGATGATCAAACAAGCCAGCCATGGCCTCGACCGCGTGGAAGGCACTCATGGCAATCAGAGTGTTTTGCTGCGGAGTCAGCGGCATGGAGTCCAGCGTCTGATTGAGCTCGGCAAGGTGGTGCGGGTCTTTCTCCGCGTGCTCCAGCAGACAGCGAAAGGCCTCGGCGGGATAGCCCGTAGTCAGGCGGATTTCTTCCAGATGCTGCTCGGTCGGAGGATTACCCTCCAACTGAATCATGTAGCCGAAGAGTGCCACGGGATGTGCGTGAAAGATCCACGCATACTGACCGCCAATGAGTGTTGCCACCTGGGGGCTGGGCGGCATCGCAGCGATCGCCACCGCGTCCATGCCCATCGCCGCCATGTCATTCAGCAGCCAGTCGGCATGGTCGCGCTCTTCCGCAACGTGGTGCATCAGGTAAGGCTCTAGAATCGCTGCCACGGGGTCATGGGGGGTAAACTCTTGCGCCTTGGCGCGTGCGGCTTCCATCAAAGGCACGCTGCAACGCATGATGCTATGCAGTTCGATCAAGAATCGTGGAAACAAGGCGTGAAGATGGGGATGCTCCCAGAAGCGGAGCGTGGACGAGCGCAAGCGTCCTTCTGCCAGCCGCAGCTTCAGGGCCAGCATCCGGCTGGGCGCAAAAGCGGCTTTTGCAGGGAATGCCTCCGGCGGAGGCAATAAGTTGGTCGCGGTTCCCCGGTCAAGAGGCATGGCTGGGTTAGATACCAATATTCGGGCGAATGTGATGCTTACCTTCGGGGGCAGCACCCATCTTCTTCCGCAACTGGATCAAGACTTCGATCTCTTCGTCAGTGATGGTATCCACCAACTTCAATTCGTCCGCTGAAAAATGGCGGCTCTCGATGATGCCGGCCGCTTCCAACTTCTCTAACTTAGAATGCTCTGTGCTCATAGTTTCTCCTCAAAGTATTGCAAAAAGCCAGTCCGGCAGATGTGTGCCGCTCCAGCGACTGAAGCTAGCTTGAAAGTTCGTTCTGCAGGCTCGCTCGACCGCCACAACGACCTTTACAGATTCGACAGTTATAGGCGGCGCGCTCGGCAAAGTCAAGAAACATAACGTGCGCGGTTACAACGCTGGTAGCCGCTACGTTATTGTAGCCATTAAGTTATACGTGCAAACCAGCAGCCGCGCCAGAAGCCCACGCCCATTGAAAGTTAAATCCGCCTAGATGTCCGGTGACGTCCACTACTTCGCCGACGAAATACAGCCCCGGAACCTTGCGGCATTCCATAGACTGCGCGGAGAGCGCACGCGTGTCCACACCGCCCGCCGTGACTTCGGCCTTTTCGTAGCCTTCGGTGCCAGCAGGGGTCACCTGCCACTGGTGGAGCTGGCGTTCGGCTGCCTCCAAAGCAGAGTTGGTCCACTCCTGCGGCGCGAACACTTCGCTCCAGCGGTCGGCCAATCGTCCCGGCAACACCCGATGCAGGGCTGCGCGGAAAGCCCCAAAATCCCGGCCCGCCGCATGGGCGCGTAAGCTGGCCATCGGCTCCAGGCCCGGAGCCACATCGAGCGTAATCGCCTTCCCCGGCCGCCAGTAAGCGGAGACTTGCAGCACCGCTGGCCCACTCAGGCCGCGGTGCGTGACGAGCATCTTCTCCCGAAAGCGCGGCGCGGCAACGCGGGGATTTTCCGGCCCGACGGTGGCAATCACGGTGGTCGAAAGCCCCGTGAGGTCGCACCAGCGGGAGCGATCCTCGGCGGAGAATACCAATGGCACCAGCGCTGGGCGGGTTTCAACACAGGCCACACCAAACTGCTGCGCAAGATGGTAGCCAAAGTCGGTAGCGCCTAGCTTGGGGATCGAGAGACCGCCTGTGGCGACCACTACCGCAGAGGATGTCAGCTCAGTCTCATCATCTTGCCGATCACCCGACCCGCTGATTAAGGCAAGGAACCCTCGCTGTTCGTCTGCGCTGCGAATTTCGCGTACTGTGACACCGGTGCGAATTTCTACTCCGGCATCGCGGCATTCCGCCTCCAGCATCTCCACAATTTGCCGCGCCGAACCATCGCAAAACAATTGGCCCAGCGTCTTTTCGTGATATGCGATGCCGTGCTTTTCCACCAGTGCGATGAAATCAGCCGGAGTGTAGCGCGCCAGCGCCGACTTGCAGAAATGCGGGTTCGACGAGAGGAAATTCTCCGGCTGGCAGTGCAGGTTGGTAAAGTTACAGCGGCCGCCGCCAGAGATCAGGATCTTGCGGCCAATGGCGGGCCCCTGCTCTAAGAGCAGTACGCGGCGGCCCCGCTGCCCGGCTTGCATGGCGCACATAAGGCCCGCCGCACCGCCGCCAACAATGATTGCGTCAAAACGTTGCACAGAACATCATCGCATTTGCGGGCGCGTTCCGGCGGGGTGACGGCAAGCACAAGGGCCAGTCCGCTCGCGGACTGGCCTCTGCTTTGGAGAGCGCGCGTCCTAGTTCCTTAGATTGAGTCTGAGTAGAAGCAGGGCGGCTAGAACCGCGAAAGCTAACTTCACTACTGCTTTTGTGGCCTCATCGCGGACCAACGCAAGCAACCTCTCAGAGATTGACGTCTCGATGCCGCGCGTCAGGAATAGATCATATCCAAGTTTTCGTAAAATACTCGCGGGAGAGTGCGGGTCCGTCGGCAAACCGAGCCACCTGAGATCTAGAACACGCTCGAGATCCCGCGCAAGCAAAGCGG
>JANXUR010000064.1 GCA_025356095.1 Acidobacteriaceae bacterium
GACCGTGCCCGCGCGAGCGCCGTTCCAAAACGTCTCAAACGGGATGATGAGGTAGGCCGGGCCGGGTATGTGCATCATCACCCGGCCAAACTCCTCGGGCGGCTGGTGCATAGCCCAGTCGACCGCGCCCAGGAAGCCAAGATAGACCACCAGCAACGGCGCGCCAACCTTCCATGCGACGCCAAGCACGGTGCGGCGGCTAGGGAGCCAGCGCTGGAGGCTAAATTTGGGCTTCGAGCTTTCCTGAGGAGGCATCCTTTAAAGGGTAGCGGATTCTGCGCGGCGCGAAATAGTAGAAATGGCTTAGGGGGCGGCGACGCGCGCTTTTAGCGGCCTTGCCGCAATGCAGGGCTGCGCCGCTGCGCCATGATGTGCGGGTAGAGCACCGCATGGACGCAGCCGGGATAACAAACAGGGCGAGCCGGGTTAGCGAATCGTCAGGTTGCGATTGCTGGTGAGGGTTTGAGTGGGGCTGCTCACCACCACCGGCCCGGTAGTCGCGCCCGTGGGAACGACGGCGGTCAGGTAGGTGTCGGAGGAGACGGTGAAGCTGCTGGCCGCTACTCCGTTGAAGGTGACGCTGGTGGTGCCGGTGAAGCTCTGGCCAAGAATCTCCACCACCTTGCCGACGCTGGAGGCGCGCTCAACCGTAGAAACGAACGGGCCTAAGCCGAGGTTGGCGGTGAAAATGCCGCCGTAGCCGGATATAAATCCCGTAAAGTACGTAGAACCATATAATAGACCCGTTGTGCTCTGCATGAGGCCGTCCGGGTCACTGCCCACGGAGCTGGCGAAGCTGTAGAGGTCTGTATAACTGCCGCTGGTCGTGCAGCGGAATAGCGTTCCTAGATCGTTTGCGCCGCCTATGATGGTCAACCCGTAAAGATTGCCGTCGCTACCCTCAATTAACGCGCCAGCATTCCGTCCTGAGCCCGCAAGGGAACCTATCTGGTAGAGCGTATTGACCTTGCCCTGGGGAGTGAACTGAAAGATGGTACCGTAGCCGCCGCTTTGACTTACTCCACCTGCTAACGTCAGACCGTAAAAATTGCCGTCAGAACCTTGCAGCAGCAAGGCCGGATAACTGCCAGTCGCTCCGCCGGGGAATTTGTAATATTGCAGCACTTGCCCCGACGTAGTTAGCTTGATAATTGTGCCGTTGCGCTTGAATCCGCCGCCGATACAAGTCACATAGAGATTGCCGTCGTTCCCCAGCATAACACGTTCACAACCCAGCCCAGTGTCAGTGGTGGTGGTGTAAATCACGCTGAACTGACCGGAGCGGGTGTATTTGTAAACAGTGGAGGCGTTTCCATGGTTGGCAGTGGTGCCGTAGAAATTACCATCCGTCGCTTCAATTGGCGGATTTGTGGGGTAGATACCATCCGCGCCTGAAAAAACATGCAGCAGTGAATACACGCCCGATGAAGAAACCCGGTAAAACTCACCCATATCGCCACCACCAGATATGGTCTGAGTGCCCTCTATCGTTCCATAGAAATATCCGTCCGACCCCAGCGTGAGGCTTGATAGGCCCTCGTAAGCGAAGGTGCTTGACACAAATGAATACACGGTAGCGCGCTTACCGTTTGAGGAAAAATCGAAATTCGTCCCGGTTCCATTGACGGGATTGGTCACTGCATAATAGTTGCCGTTTCTTCCTTGCACTTGCGTAGCATAGGCATTGCCGTCCGCCGAGGTAAACGGAATTAGACTTGAAACCGTAATAGTCTGTGGACTGGCTGAAATTGCGCCACCAGTCACAACGAGTGCGATCATGAGAGCAATGAGCCTCGATCTTTGTACCATGGTGCCTCCAAGACCGCGTCTCCACAAAACAGCCGCGGCAACAAGTTGTTAACAGCTAGTTGATTTGACCGAAGACGACGAGTTGGCCCTGGCATGTGGTGGACGAGTTGGTGGCTTCAGAGGTACAGGTCACCTTCGTGCCACCGGATGGGCCGGGAGCATACGATCCCAGTCCACCGGCCACGAACACCATGCCGTTCGCCACAGTCGGTATCGTGAACTTAACGGCCCCGGGAGCGACACCTGCACCTGAAGATGGACTAGACCACAACGGATTCAAGATGATTGTTCCATTCTGATTGAATGGAACCGCTGCATAGGCATGAAGGATGGATGGGGCCGCAGGATGGGACTGCGTACCATCCCACCGGCCGAAGCTGCTGTCCTCAACCGCCCAAAGTATTCCGGTACCGGGGTCAGAGCCATTCCAGGAGATCACGGGGATGGATCCTGGATATACGAATGTTGAACCAGCCGATGGCGGCTGGCTAATATTAAAGGTGCCAGCACCAGCGCCTGACGGTATGATTTGGTAAGCCTGCATCGCGTACTGCGAGCCCGAGACGTAAAGGTAATTCTGTGGATTACTGACAGGCCCGGCCCAGAAAGCTGATATTCCACGTACACCAGGTTCACCAGGCGGGATCGAGTCCAAAGCAGCGGACACATCCACCGCCTGGAAGCACTGCGCGATGCCCCCAGCAACGTTTGGGCTTACCGTACATGCTGTATTGACAGCGTTGGAGTGATTCGAGCTCATGTAGCCAGCCCCGTCGAGACCACCCATCGTAGTTTGGAGCGGGCTAGTTGTGGTTGACAGGCTATAGCAAATTCCGTACGCAACACCTTCTTTGCCGGCCGCCAGAAGCTCCCCGTTTGTGCCGCACGGCGTCATGACGCCTATTGGCAAAGTTGGGCTAACCAGCAGCACCCCACCCGCACCTAGGTCGTAATCGTTTTTCCCTAGCGTAAGGGACTCGCCGACCGGGGGGCCAGGGCACGTAGCGGGCGGCGAGGAATAGGCACTACAGACCGTCAAATCTTTCGGCAGGATAGAACCAGTTCCCGAATTGAGGTCGAGAAAGTCATTCGGAGTGTAGAAGTCGGCGGCGATCAATCCCAGGGGCGACGCGGTTTTAACCAATTTAACCACGCTGCTTCCAAGGTCGGTGGCCCGCTTGCTTGCGGTTCCATTCCAATTTCCATTGCCCACCGAAAAATAGAGGCTTCCGGCAGTATCCACCGCCGGTGCGGCTCCGGACATCCAGATGCCGCCGTCATCGACAGCCGATGTATTGAACTCCGGTTCCGTGGCAAATACGCCAATCGAGCTAAAGGTCAGCGTGCTATACACAAAGTTGGCGCCAACGACATAACCGTTAAAAACGTCTCCATTTGCTCTTGAATTGGCATCGCAAAACGAGCCAAACGTCACGTAAAGATTGGCGCTACTGGGGCCGGAGGTGGTGCGAGTCATTGCAAGGCCTGGGCGCTGGCTCTCATAGTTCAGGGGCGGGCCACCGACGCTTGTGATCTGGTTGCCGACATCAAAAGGAACGCTTGTTGCTTCGGTGCCTTGGTTCAGGTAGATCGCATGAAGACGATAAAAATAAGAAATGCTGGGCGCCGTGCCGCTTTGGTGTGCGGTGACCACGTACATAATGGCTGGGTTAACCGTGGCGTCGATCACCGGGGTTCCGGTAATACCGCTCTGCGGTACCGTATTCGAGCAAGGTGTGGCCGGGCTTGAGCCGGGGTCGATGGGAAGGTTCTCAAAGGCAATCGCGTGCTCACCAGCTTGATTAAGGTTGAGCTTCCAGCACTGGGTCAGCGTGACGCTCGTGCTATTGGCTACGGGCTTCACGGCAAAGGCGTACACCGAATTGTTCTCGGTGGCAACAAAAACGACGTTATATTTACCGCTGCAGGTGCTGTTCCCTTGTATTGCCATCGGAATCTGGGAGAGGTAAAGCGGCTGCGCATACACCAGACCGTCAAGTTGGGCGGGTGCCGTGCTAATGACGCCGAAGTTGTGAGGTAAGGTAAAACTGCTTGGTGTTAGAAGGGTCTCCTGCGCGGTCACACCGTCTCTAGCGTTGTCGTAGTGGTAGGTGGTGACGCAGGGCAGGGTGCTGCATTGAGCACCGGAGGACGAGGTGTCAACATTTTGGGTGAGGGCCGTAGCCGTCAAAAGGCACACCACAACGAGAGAGAGAGAGAGAGAGAGAGAGAGAAGCAGTGGGTTTTCATCGGCTCACCTGTCTTCTTACGGAATTGGGCGCTGCAAGGGGAACCCGAACTACACGCTTTACTGTGCGCCGGTTCTGGCGGCTTGTCAAGGGCAAACCGTCGGGGGCAGGCAATAATTCCCCCTACAGCTTATTAATCCCATCCAGCGCGGCTACCTTGTAGGCTTCGGCCAAGGTAGGGTAGTTGAATACCGTGTCGCGGAAGTATTCGATGGTGCCGCCGAAGTTCATCACCGCCTGACCGATGTGGATGATTTCTGCGGCGCGGTCGCCGATGACGTGGACGCCGTGAATCTTAAAGGTCTCGGGGCAAAAGAGCAGCTTGAGGATGCCTTGGTCGTCGCCAATCATCTGACCTTTGGCTAACTCCTCGTAACGGGCGCGGCCCACCTCATAGGGAACCTTGGCGGCGGTAAGTTCTTCCTCGGTCTTGCCCACCATGGAAATCTCCGGCACGGTGTAAATGCCATAGGGAAAATTCTTGGACATGGTGGCAGGTGTGCCAAACATGTGGCACCCGGCCAGCCGGCCCTGCTCCATCGCAGTCGAGGCCAGCGCCGGAAAGCCGATGACGTCACCCGCCGCGTAGATGTGGGGCACACTGGTTTGGTAGAACTCGTTGACCTCGATGCGACCGCGGATGTCAGGCGTAATGCCAGCGTTATCCACGTGAATCAGGTCAGTATTCGCGGTGCGGCCGACGGCATAGAGTAAGCCTTCGCCGTGGATGGTTTTACCGCTTTCGAGTTTTGCGGTGACGCGGTTGCGTTCTTCATCCACCGCGACGGAAATCACTTTCTCCCCCAAACGGAAGGTGGTACCCAAGTGGCGCAGGTGGAAGCAGAGGGTATCTATCATTTCACGGTCAACAAAATCGAGCAGGGTGGGCCGCTGATCGAGCAGGGTGACTTTGACGCCCAGCGCCGCGAGAATGGAAGCGTATTCCAGACCAATGACGCCCGCGCCCACCACCACCACTTCGTGCGGAATTTCCTCCAGCGTGGGCATCTGGTCAGCGTCGAAGATGCGTTGACCGTCCATGGGAATCTCAGGCGCATGGGCGGGGCGGGTGCCGCAGGCGATCAGGATTTTTTCACCGCGCACGATGGTGGAACCTTCTTCATTGCGGACTTCGATGGTATGGGGGTCGAGGAAAGTGGCATCGCCTTCAAAGGTTTTCACCTTGTTGCGGGCAAGTTGGGCACGGATGACGTCGGTTTCACGGACCACCACCTGCTTAACGCGGAAGTTGAGATCGCCCATGGCTAGATTGTCTTTGACGGCGTAGTTGCGGCCATAGAAGATGCGCTGACTGAAGCCGGTGAGGTAGAGCGCGGCTTCGCGCAAGGTTTTGCTGGGGATAGTGCCGGTGTGGACGCAAACTCCGCCAACCAGACGTTTGCGGTCAATAATGGCGGCGCGTTTGCGCTGCTTGGCGGCGCAAATCGCACCCTTTTGGCCCGCCGGGCCGCTGCCAATCACTACCAAATCGAAAGTGCCGCCATCCATAATCATCGCAAATACCCCTGACCCTTGCCTGAACCTATGCTTAAAGCCTTGGCTGGAACTGATGTCGGTACATGGTACACGGCACTTGGACTGCGGCCTAAGGCACGTTTGTATCAATTTTTGGTGAATGGAGGGGCGGACAGGTCGCCATTTCTGGGACTACCCCAAAGAGCCCATCCCTTTTTTCTTACCCAAAACGCTCCCCCGCAGCTGCTTGTATCTTTCGGCGCGGTTTACAATCCAATGGTCAGAAGAAACGCTGTTCTTCTGGCTGAAAAACCCTTAAACAGACTGAAGGAGCACACAGCCGATGGCTGCGAGCCACAACACATCCCCCGGAACTCCCATTGGCACCATGGAAACGTTGAGTATCAACAGCATCCGCACCCTCTCCATGGACGGCGTGCAACAGGCTAACTCCGGCCATCCCGGTACTGCGATGGCAATGGCGCCGGTGATGTACACGTTGTGGCAGGATTTTCTGCGCTACGACGCCGCCGACCCGCTGTGGCCCAATCGCGACCGCTTTGTCTTATCCATCGGCCACGCGTCCATGTTGCTGTACTCAACGCTGCATCTGGTGGGGGTGCAGGATGTTACCGACGACCGCAACAATCTGGGGACGCCCGCAGTTTCGCTCGACGATCTAATGAAGTTCCGCCAAATTGATTCGAAGACTCCGGGGCACCCGGAGTATCGCTGGACGGCAGGGGTGGAGACGACGACCGGGCCTCTGGGCCAAGGGGTAGCCAATAGTGTGGGCATGGCGATTGCGAGCAAGTGGCTGGGCGCAACCTACAATCGTCCCGGCTTCGACCTGTTCGACTTCCACGTTTACAGCATCATGGGCGATGGTGACACCATGGAGGGCATCAGCAGCGAAGCGGCTTCGATGGCTGGGCATCTGAGGCTGAGCAATTTGTGCTGGATCTACGACAGTAATCGCATCACTATTGAAGGCTCGACGGATTTGGCGCTGAGCGAAGATGTGGGCGCGCGTTACCGGGCGTACGGCTGGAATGTGGCACACGTGGCCGATGCCAATGATTGCGGTGCGCTGGCCAAAGAGATTGAAAAGTTCAAGAGCAGCGACCAGCCGACTCTGATTATTGTGGACAGCCACATCGGCTACGGGGCACCCACCAAGCAAGACACAAAAGAAGCGCATGGCGAACCGCTGGGCGCGGAGGAGATTGCAGGCACCAAGCGTGCCTACGGCTGGCCCGAGGATGCGAAATTTTTGGTGCCTGATGGCGTATATGAGCATTTTCAGAATGGGATTGGCAAACGGGGCAAGGACCTGAGCAGCGCCTGGCATGCCAAATTTGCCGAATACAAGCAGCAGTTCCCTGACCTCGCAGCGCAGATTGAGCACATGCAGGCGCGAACCCTTCCCGCAGGCTGGGACAAGGACATTCCGGTATTCCCGGCAGACGCCAAGGGTTTGGCGGGCCGTGAAGCTTCCGGCAAGGTGATTCAGGCAGTCGGCAAGAGCGTGCCGTGGCTGATTGGCGGCTCGGCAGATTTGAATCCCTCCACCAAGACGCGGCTGACCTTTGACGGCGCGGGCGACTTCGAAGCGGGGAGTTATGCCGGGCGCAATTTCCACTTTGGCATCCGCGAACAGGGGATGGCTGCGGCGTTGAATGGCATGTCGCTGTGCAAGGTGCGGCCGTATGGTTCGGGTTTCATGATTTTCAGCGACTATGCGCGACCGCCTATCCGGCTTAGCTCGATCATGGAGATTCCGACGATTCATGTGTTCACGCATGACTCGATTGGCGTAGGCGAAGATGGCCCAACGCATCAGCCGATTGAGCAACTGGCGTCTCTGCGAGCCATTCCGGGCATCACGGTGATTCGTCCGGCAGATGCCAACGAAGTGGCGGAGGCATGGCGCACGTTCATGCCAATGACGCATCATCCCGTGCTATTGTGCCTGACGAGGCAGCCGCAGCCTACGATTGACCGCACCAAGTACGCAAGTGCGGCGGGACTGCACAAGGGTGCGTACACTCTTGCGGATGCTGAGGATGGCAAGCCGGAAGTGATTTTGATTGGCACCGGCAGCGAAGTAAATTTGTGCTTGCAAGCCTACGAGCAGTTGACCGCCGAGGGTGTAAAGGTGCGCGTGGTAAGTATGCCAAGCTGGGAGCTATTTGCCCACCAGACGCAGGAATATCGCGACTCGGTGTTGCCACCAGCGGTCAAGCGGCGGGTGTCAGTAGAGATGGGCTCGACCTTCGGCTGGGAGCGCTACGTGGGCGATGAGCCGACGGGCGCGATGGTGGGTATGCGCAGCTTCGGCGCGTCAGCTCCGCTGAAAGATCTGCTGAAGAAGTTTGGCTTTACCGTGGAAGTGGTGGTGGCTGCGGCGAAAAGAGTGTTGGCTAGTTAGTTCTGTTTTGGTAAAGGAAGACTGATGCGCATTGTGATGGGGTCGGACCACGCAGGGTTTGAACTAAAGGAGCACCTGCGCGGCTTGGTGGGCTCACTGGGCCATGAGGTGATCGACGTCGGCACCTACAGCGCGGCGGCAGTGGACTATCCCGACTTTGCGGAAGCGGTGGGCAAAGCGCTGATCGCCAAAGAAGCGCCGCGAGCGATTCTGATTTGCGGCTCGGGGGTGGGCGCCTCGGTGGCGGCGAACAAGCTACCGGGGATTCGAGCCGGACTTTGCCATGACACCTACGCCGCGCATCAAGGCGTGGAGCATGACGACATGAATGTGCTGGTGCTGGGCTCGCGGGTCGTAGGAGTGGCACTGGCTGAAGACTTGGTTCGCGTCTATTTGGGCGCGGTCTATTCCCACGAAGAGCGGCACCAACGCCGCCTGAACAAAGTGATTGCATTGGAGAAGAAATATGGCTGCCACGACTGAGACTGTCCCTTCCACCAACCCTTTGAAGCGTTTGCTCGACTTCGGCCAGTCGGTGTGGCTGGACTATATTCGCCGCGACCTGATGACCACTGGTGAACTTGCCAAGATGGTAGAGCAGGATGGCTTGCGCGGCATGACGTCTAACCCTGCCATCTTCGAGAAAGCGATTCTCAGCTCCGACCTTTACAACGACCTGCTGGGGACGCTGGCCACACGCACCGACCTTGATGCCAAGGCGCGCTATGAGTTGCTCGCGCTGCGCGATATTCAGGATGCAGCAGACGCGCTGCGGCCAGTGTATGACGCTTCGAACAAGGTGGACGGCTACGTGAGCCTCGAAGTGTCTCCTTACCTAGCGCATGATACCGCTGGCACCATTGCCGAAGCCAAGCGCCTGTGGGCGGCAGTCCAGCGGCCCAATGTGATGATCAAAATTCCGGGCACAGCGGCAGGAATCCCCGCGATTGCGGCGGTCATCGGCGAAGGTATCAACGTCAATGTGACGCTGCTGTTTGCGCAGGATATCTACGAAGCCGTGGCCCACGCATACATTGCCGGGCTGAAAAAATATGCGGCGGCGAATTCCGGCTCGCTGGCCCACATTGCGTCCGTCGCGAGCTTTTTCGTGAGCCGCATTGATTCGCTGATAGACAGCATGGTGGATACGAAGCTGAAGACAACCAGTGATGCCGCCGAGCAGACTACACTAAAGAGCTTGCAAGGCAAGGTGGCGATTGCCAATGCCAAGCTGGCGTACCAGAGCTATCTACAGATTTTTAGCGGCGACGAGTGGGATGCTTTAGAAGACCGTGGGGCACAGGTGCAGCGCTTGCTGTGGGCTTCCACGGGCACCAAAAATGCAGCGTATAGCGACGTGCTGTATATCGAAGAACTGATTGGCCCGGACACGGTGAACACGGTGCCTCCGGCGACCTTTGACGCATTTCGCGACCATGGCAAGCTGCGGCTCAGCTTGGTTGAAGATGTTACCGGCGCGCAGAAGACGATGGCTGACCTGGCAAAGGTTGGCATCTCGATGAAAGAAGTCACCGACAAGCTGACGGTGGACGCCGTTCGGCTCTTCAACGAACCCTTCGACAAGTTGCTGGCTGCGGTGGAGAAATCCAGCAGTGCGTCCCTACCTGCGGGTTTGACCACCATGAGCACTTCCCTGCCCCCTGAACTGGGCACAGCGGTGAACACCGCCCTGCTGGATTGGCGAGCGAACGGTAAAGTGCGCCGCCTGTGGGAGAAAGACGCTTCGCTATGGACGAACTCGGACGAAGCGAAGTGGCTGGGCTGGCTCGACATGACAGAGGCACAGGTTGCGCGGCAGGCGGAATTCGCCAAGCTGGCAACTGATGTGCGGGATGCAGGCTTCCAGTACGCTCTGCTGCTCGGTATGGGCGGATCAAGCTTGTGTCCGGAAGTATTGCAGATGACCTTTGGCAATGTTGCGGGCGCACCGGAACTTCATGTGCTGGATTCGACCGACCCGGCGCAGGTGAAAGCGTTTGAGGAGAAGGTGGACTTGGCGAAGACGGTATTCATCGTCAGCAGCAAGTCGGGCTCCACGCTGGAGCCCAACATCTTCAAGCAGTACTTCTTCGAACGGGTCAAGCAGGTGGTGGGTGCCGACAAGGCGGGCAGCCACTTTATCGCGGTCACTGACCCCGGATCGAAGATGCAGCAGGTGGCCGAAGGGGATGGCTTTAGGCACGTATTCTTTGGACGCGCCTCGATTGGTGGCCGCTACTCGGCGCTGTCGGATTTCGGCATGGTACCCGCAGCGGTGATGGGGCTGGACACGGCGAAATTTCTTGGCCTGACGGCGAGTATGGTCGAAGCTTGCGGCACGGCTGTTCCTGTAGAGAAGAATCCGGGCGTGGCGTTGGGCGTGATTTTGGGCTGCGCCGCCAAGCAGGGCCGCGACAAAGTGACCATCGTCGCTTCGCCCGCATTGCAGGATGTTGGCGCTTGGCTGGAGCAATTGCTGGCGGAATCCACGGGCAAGGAGGGCCACGGCATTGTGCCCGTGGATCGCGAACCGCTTTCAGGCACCGGCGTGTATGGCAGCGACCGCGTGTTTGCCTACCTTCGCTACACGCCTGCAGCCGACCCGGCGCAAGATAAAGCAATCACCGCCATCGAGAAGGCCGGACATCCGGTCGTGCGCATTGCAATGGATGATGTGTATCAGCTGGGCCAGGAGTTCTTCCGCTGGGAGATTGCCACGGCAGTGGCGGGTTCAATCATTGGGATCAATCCGTTCAATCAGCCCGATGTGGAAGCGAGCAAGATTGAGACGAAGAAGCTGACGTCGGCGTATGAAGCGTCAGGTTCGCTGCCAACGGAATCGCCGATTCTAGAGGACGGTGGTATCAAGCTGTTTACAGACGAGAAAAATGCTGCGGCGCTAAAGGCTGCGGCAGGTAGCGCGACGCTGGCCGGTTACTTGAAGGCTCATCTGGATCGCGCGGAGGCTGGCGATTATTTCGCCGTGCTGGGATACATCGAGATGAAGCAGGAGCATGAGGCAGCGTTGCAAGAAGTTCGCACCGCCGTGCTGAATGCCAAGCACGTGGCGACGTGCCTGGGCTTTGGCCCGCGCTTCTTGCACTCCACCGGACAAGCCTACAAGGGCGGCCCCAACTCAGGCGTGTTCTTGCAGGTGACGTGCGACGATGCAGCGGATCTAGCCGTGCCGGGAAACACTTACACGTTCGGCATTGTGAAGGCGGCGCAGGCTCGCGGCGACTTCGCGGTGCTGGCCGAACGCGGAAGGCGCGCCCTGCGGGTGCATCTGGGAGCTGATGTGGCGGCGGGGCTGGCCGTACTGAACGCTGCGTTGAAACAAGCGCTGGCGTAAGTTCGGCAGGGTGGGTAGGAGTTGCTTCGCCTGGGGTCGCGGATCAGCATCACAACAAATAGATCTATAAGTTACATAGGAGAGAAACACATGCAGATTGGAATGATTGGCCTCGGCAAGATGGGAGCCAACATGGTGCGCCGCCTGACCAAGGGTGGGCATCAATGCGTGGTATCAGACCTGAGCGCCGCTGCCGTAGCGCAACTTGCGGGCGAAGGCGCTACGGGCAGCAGCAGCGTCGCTGACTTGGTCAGCAAGCTCGCCGCGCCGCGGACGGTATGGATCATGGTTCCGTGCGGCGACCCGACGGAGCAGACAGTTCTGGAACTGGCCAAGTATTTGCAGCCGGGTGACACCATCATTGACGGCGGCAACTCTTATTACAAGGACGACGTACGCCGCGCCAAGCTGCTGCGGGATAAGCAGATCAACTACGTGGACGTCGGCACCAGCGGTGGGGTGTGGGGACTGGAGCGCGGCTACTGCCTGATGATTGGCGGGCCGAAGGAAACGGTGCAACGGCTTGACCCCATCTTCAACACGCTGGCTCCGGGTATGGGTGAGATTCCGCGCACTCCGGGTTTTGCGGATTCCGCCAAGAAGAATGGCAGCACCGCTGAGCTAGGGTATATCCATTGCGGCAACAGCGGCGCGGGCCACTTTGTGAAGATGGTGCACAACGGCATCGAATATGGCCTGATGCAGGCCTATGCCGAGGGCTTTGACATCTTCAAGAATGCCACCTCGCAGGAACTCGCCGAAGACATGCGCTATGACCTCGATTTGGCCGACATAGCCGAAGTCTGGCGGCGCGGCAGCGTGGTGGCGTCGTGGCTGCTTGACCTTACGGCGATGGCATTGGTGGAGGACCCGCAACTGGCTGGCTACAGCGGCCACGTGGCGGACTCTGGTGAAGGCCGCTGGACGATCATTGCGGCGATTGAAGAGGGGGTGCCGTGCGACGTGCTTTCCGCGTCGCTCTACACACGATTCCGCTCGCGGCAAGACCACACGTTCGCAGAAAAGATTCTTTCGGCGATGCGTAAGAAGTTTGGCGGACACGTGGAGCAGAAGGCGTAGGAGCAGTAACCAACCAAAGCAGTCAACACGCCGGGAGCGGCCAACCAGCCGCACGGCGGAGGAATCACGATGGTAGACGGCAGCAAGACGCGCAGCGCGACGGCCTGCGCGATGGTGATCTTTGGCGCGGCGGGCGACCTGACCCGCCGCAAGCTGATTCCTGCACTCTACAACCTCGCGAAAGAACAACTGCTGCCACGCGACTTTGCCATCGTCGGCGTCTCGCGCACCGACTTTACCAGCGAAACCTTCCGCGAAAAAATCACCGAAGACATTCACAAATACGCCGACGGTGCGGTGGACGACGAACTGTGGTCGTGGTTGGTGCGGCGGCTGTACCACGTAAAGGGCGAGTTCGACGACCCGGCGACCTACGACAAACTGAAAGAAGCACTGGACAAGGCTGATACTGAGCATGGCACCAAGGGCAACTATTTTTACTATCTCGCAACTGCGCCGAATTTTTTCAGCGTGGTAGTGGATCACTTGGGCCAGACCAAGTTGGCTTGCGAGACCGATTCCAGTTGGCGCCGGGTAATCGTAGAAAAGCCCTTTGGGCGCGACTTGGATTCGGCCCGCGCCCTGACGCACGAACTGCAAAAGACGCTGAAGGAAAAGCAGATCTACCGCATTGACCACTACCTTGGCAAAGAGACGGTGCAAAACATTTTGGCCTTCCGCTTTGCCAACGGCATCTTCGAGCCCATTTGGAATCGCCGCTACATTGACCACGTGCAGATCACGGTTGCCGAAAGCGTCGGGGTGGAAGGCCGCGGCGGCTATTACGAAGAGGCCGGTGCGCTGCGCGATATGGTGCCCAACCACATCATGCAACTCGTCAGTCTCGTCGGCATGGAGCCTCCGGTATCGTTCGAGGCCAACGCGGTGCGCGACGAACAGGCCAAGGTGCTGAATGCGATTCAGCCGTTTAACCCGGAAGACGTATTGGCACGAACGGTGCGCGGCCAATATGGCGAAGGAGCGATGGGCAGCGAGCAATGTCCAGCTTATCGCGCCGAGCCCCGCGTAGCGGCGACGTCGAAAACCGAAACCTACGTTGCGATGAAGTTGAATATTGATAACTGGCGCTGGGCCGGGGTGCCGTTCTACCTGCGCACTGGCAAGCGGATGAAGGAGCGCCACACCTACATCAGCATTCAGTTCCGGCGGGCACCCAAGGTGCTGTTCCGCGATACACCGGTGGAAACGCTGGCTCCCAACATCCTCACCTTGCAGATTCAGCCCGAGGAAGGCATCTCGCTCCAGTTCGCGGCCAAGACGCCGGGGTCGGTGATGAAGCTGGGCACGGTGGATATGGAGTTCAACTACGCCGACTACTTTGGCAAGACGCCTTCCACCGGTTATGAGCGCTTGCTGCACGATTGCATGGCCGGGGATGCTACCCTGTTCCAGCGCGCCGACATGGTGGAAGCAGGCTGGGCCATTATGACGCCGGTACTCGACGTCTGGAAGGCACTGCCAGTTCGGAACTTCCCCAACTATGCTTCGGGAAGCTGGGGGCCGAAAGAGGCCGACGACTTGCTCACCCGGGATGAGCGGCGCTGGAGGAATCTGGAATCATGATTTTGGCTGGAGATATTGGCGGCACCAACGCGCGCATGGCATTGGCGGAGGTCAGCGACGGCAAGCTTAAGATCGTCGCGGGCAAAGACTATAAAGGGCGCGAGTATCACGGACTGGACTCAGTGATTCGCGCATTTTTGGCAGAGAATCCTGACGCGAACGTGGAAGCTGCCTGTATGGCGGCCGCCGGGCCTGTGCGCGAGGGCGTCATCAACACCACCAACCTGCCGTGGACGGTGGTGGCGGCAGACATCGCGCAATTGCTCAACCTGCCGACCGTGCATCTGCTGAACGATCTGGAAGCGAATGCGCTTGGCATTCCCGCGCTCTCGCCCGAAGATTTTGTGGTGCTGAACGCCGGAGGATCCCACGCGGTGGGCAACCAGTGCGTGGTTTCTGCGGGCACTGGGCTGGGCGAAGCGGGCATTTTTTGGGATGGCAAACATCATCATGTATTTGCCTGCGAAGGTGGGCACACTGACTTTGCCGCCCGCACGGACACTGAGATTGAGTTGCTCAAGTATTTGCGCGAGCGCTTCAAGGATTCCAGCGGACGAGTAAGCGTGGAGCGGGTGCTCAGCGGCCCCGGACTGGTGAACATCTACCAGTTCTTCCGCGATTCGCAGGGATTGAAAGAGCCGGGTTGGCTGGCGCAGGAAATTTCTATGAACGCAGCGGCGTCGGCCATCTCTAAGGCCGCGCTGGCAGGAACGGCAGAAATCGCCGTCAAGTCGCTCGACCTGTTTGTTTCTCTCTATGGTGCGGAAGCTGGCAACATGGGGCTGAAGACACTGGCGGTGGGCGGCGTATTTATTGGTGGCGGCATCGCACCGAAAATCGCACCCAAAATGACCAGCGGCCTGTTTATGGAAGGCTTTACTGCCAAGGGCCGAATGCGGCCCCTGCTGGAATCCATGCCGGTGCGGATGATTACCAACGACAAGACGGCTCTGCTGGGCTCGGCGCGGTATGCCGCGTTGCAAACGGAGATGATGGATTGACTTCGGGCAATCCTGATTCCAACTTCGGTTTGGCTGCTCGCCCGCCGCAGGTGCTGGTGGTGGCCGATAAAGTCGCCATCTTTGCAGCGGCAGCGGAAGAGTGGGCCGCACGAGTGCAGGCGGCGGTGGCGGCACGAGGCCGGTTCACGGTGGTGTTAGCCGGTGGATCTACACCCAAGGGCTTGTATGAATTGCTGGCTGGCCCTGCTGGCGCAAACCTGCCGTGGGACAAGACCTACGTCTTTTTTGGAGACGAGCGCCACGTGCCACCTGACCATGCTGACTCTAACTACCACATGGCGAACGACGCTCTACTAAGCCATGTGCCGATTCCGGCGGAAAATATCTTTCGCATCCTCGCAGAAGAAAACGACGCACACCGCGCGGCAGACCAGTATGAAGAGACGCTACGCCAGTTCTTCCGCTGCGGCGGTGATAGGTCAGCCGGTTACGGCGCGGAGTCGGGGTATTTGTTTCCCTGCTTTGATCTGATTTTGCTGGGGATGGGGCCGGACGGCCACACCGCGTCGTTGTTTCCGGGCACCGAGGGGTTGCTCGAAAACTCGCGCTGGGTGATTGCTAACTGGGTAGAAAAGTTCTCCACCTGGCGAATTACTTTTACGTGGCCGGTACTGAATGAAGCGGCGTGTGTACTGTTCATGGCTGCGGGTGCCGACAAAGCTGCCATGCTGCATACTGTGCTTGATACCGCCAACGATGACGACGCGCCCATGGAGCAGTTCCCTTCACGCTACGTCAGACCCAACCGCCGAATGCGAGCAGGAAGCGTCGCATGCCGAAATGAGCCGGGCGACCTGATCTGGCTGGTGGATAACGCGGCAGCCGCACAGCTTCGCGACCGCAAATAACCCCACGGTGACCACACGGTGACCGCCCTCACATCTCCTCGAGCGCAGTGGATGATAACGTTGTACCTGCATTGTGCGACGCTATTCCTGCATGGTTGACGCTACTTCCAATCCGATTCCCGCCGCTGCGTTGCGAGCCGTCAGCAAGCACTTTGGCCGGTTCGCCGCGCTGAAAAAAATCACCGCCGAATTCGCCCCCAGCCGCCTCTACGTTGTGCTTGGAGAAAACGGCGCAGGCAAATCCACCATGCTGCGCACGCTGGCGGGCCTGATGCGCCCTACGCATGGCCACGTGGAACTGCTGGGCAGCAGCGACCTCGCCGCAGCGCGGCCTCGCCTCGGTTACATGGCGCACCCGTCGCTGCTGTATGACGAGCTTAGCGCGCTGGAAAATCTGCAATTTTTCGCCCAGCTTTACGGCATGGGTTCGCCCGCAACCACCGAAGCTCGTTGCCAAGAAGTGATTCGCATGGTTGGACTTGACCCCACCTTGCAGCGCCCGGTGGGTCAGTATTCGCAGGGGATGAAGCAGCGCACCTCGCTGGCGCGTGCGCTGGTGCACGACCCGGAACTGCTGCTGCTTGATGAGCCTTTCTCCAACGTGGACGTGCAATCTGCGCAAGCCATGGTGGGACTGCTAGGCAAAATGCGGGACACCGGCAAGACCATCTTTGTGGTGACGCATCAGTTGCCGCTACTGGCCAGCGCGGGCGACGAATTTATCTGGATGACCAGCGGCCAGATCATTGCCCGCACAGCGGAACCCGTTCCCCCACAGACTGCTGCTGGCGACGCATTCGGCTCAGAGGTGCGACTGTGAACGGTACGACTGGGAACAGTACGAACGGGAACGGCGCGAATGGAAACAACTTCGGCCAACTGCTCAACCTGGTGCGCGCTTCGCTGGTGAAAGACCTTCGCCTTGAATGGCGCTCCAAAGATGCCATCAACTCGATGCTGTTTTTTGCGCTTCTGGTGGTAGTCATCTTCAGCTTTTCATTTGACCCGACCGCCGAAGATTCACGCCATATCGCAGGCGGCATCTTGTGGGTGGCATTCTTGTTCGCCGCTGTGGTCGCACTGAACCAAACCTGGGCGCGCGAAATGCGCAATCAGGTGCTGGACGCTTTTCGCGTTTCCCCCGCACCGCCCTTGGCGCTATTTCTCTCGAAAGTTCTGGCAAACTTTCTATTTGTCGGCATTCTCGAGTCGCTGATGGCTCCCCTGTTCGTGGTCTTTTACAACTTGAATTCTGTGGGCCCGGTGTATCAGTTGCTCATCACCGGTGTGCTGGGGACGTGGGCGTTGGTGGTAAACGGAACGTTTTTTGCGGCGATGTCGCTTCGCACTCGCAGCCGTGAAGTGATGCTGCCGCTTATCCTGTTTCCCATTTCCATTCCGGCAGTGCTCGCCATGGTGCAGGCCACCACCGCCGTGCTTACCGGCGAGGCTTCCCCGCGTTTTTGGATGACCCTGCTGGGCGTCTATGATGTGGTATTCACCTTAGTTTGCGTGTTGCTGTTTGAAACGGTGCTGCAGGCGGAATAGCCGCTGCCAAGGCACCCGGAGGCTTGAGTTCATGAAACCAAAAATGGCAATCTTCGTCGGTGTGGCCATTCCGCTGCTTGTCAACGGCACCTATCAGGCGCTGGTCGTCGCGCCGACTGAACAGACCATGGGCGACGTGCAGCGCATCTTCTACTACCATGTGCCCAATGCCTGGAGCGGCGCGTTCCTGCTCTTCATCAATCTCTGCGCGTCGGTGTGGTACCTCATCACCCGCAATGCCGCCGCCGACGCACTCGCCGTTGCCGCCGCTGAAGTTGGCGTGGTCTTCGCCACTATCGTGCTCGTTACCGGTCCGATTTGGGCGCGCCCCGTGTGGGGTATTTGGTGGACCTGGGATGCCCGGCTCACCTCAACTCTGGTGCTTTGGCTCATCTACGTCAGCTATCTGATTCTCCGCCGCTTCGCCGCCGGAGGCCAGACGCCCATCCTCGCCGCCGTGCTGGCCATCTTCGCCTTTGTGGACGTGCCTATTGTGTACCTTTCCATTTGGTTCTTCCGGACGCAGCACCCGTCGCCCGTGTTTGGTGGCAACGGCTCGCTCGACCCACAGATGAAGACGGCATTTTTCATGAACTTGTTTTCGTTCACGGTGTACGCTCTGCTGTTGCTCAATCTGCGCTACGGACTGGAACGCAAGCGGCAAATTTTCGAGGAATCACAGGCAGCCGCCCTTTCTCTGTAAGCGAGTCCGCCCAGCGATTCGAAGCAGGGCTGGCAATTTGAGACTTGAGATCGGCGATTTGAGACTAGAACGAGGGGATAAAGATGAACCCAAGCTTTGGCATTAGCTATATGTGGGCAGCATACGCAGCCGTCTGGATCATCCACGCTGCTTACCTTCTGTGGATGCGCAGCCAAGCCAGCCAACTTAACGCCGAGATCGAAGAAGCGAAACGTGGCTGAGGGCAAGCCACTCGCCTCCATCGCGGTGGTGGGCGCGGGGGCAGTGGGCTGCTACTTTGGAGGCATGTTTGCGCGTGCCGGGCATCCTGTTACCTTCATCGGACGTCCTGCTCATGTTGCCGCCATGCAGCGTGACGGCCTGTTTTTCGACGGCCTTCGCATCTGCGAACACATCCCTGTGCACGCCTCCACTGAACTCGCCGCCGTGCGGGGTGCCGACATCATCCTGTTCTGCGTAAAGACGCTGGATACCGAAGCCACCGCCCGGGCCGTTGCGCCCTATGTGGATGCCGGGACACTCGTCGTCAGCCTGCAAAACGGGGTGGAGAATGCAGAGCGCATCGAGGCTGCATCGGGTTTGCCGGCGCTTTCGGCCGCTGTGTTTGTGGGCTGCCAGATGGCTGGCCCCGGCCACCTGAAACACGTGGGCCGCGGCGATTTGGTGATTGGCTGGCCGCGCGATACCACGCCGCCGCCGACGCATATTTCCGCCGAAGCGTTTGCCCGGCTTGCCGAGGCTGCGGACATCCCTTGCCGCATCTCACCCGACATAGCTGCAGCATTGTGGACCAAGCTCGCCATCAACGCCGCCTACAACGCCATCGCAGCTTTGACCGATGCCAACTATGGAAAGATTCTGGATTGTCCGCCGACCAAGGTCCTGATGCATCGGGTGTTGGAAGAGACCGTAGCCGTGGCCTCGGCGGCCGGGGTTGCACTCGATCTGGAGACAGTCAAGACAATGACGTTTGCCCTCGGAGAAGGTGCGCCCGGCATGATCGCTTCTACACTGCAAGACGTTCGCCGCGGCAAACCCACTGAAGTGGAGGACCTGAACGGCGTTGTCGTCCGCCGGGGCTTGGCCTTCGGCGTACCCACGCCGATTAACGGAGCTCTGCAAGCCCTGATGAAGCTGCGCGACTCGGTTAGCACGAGCGCCAGCACGAGCGCCAACGCTGCATCGCCAAACCAAGGAACGCGAAATTTTTGAGCCCGTGACTTCGACCTGCGTGGGTCGTGAGCGGGGATTCCCCCAACTGCTTTTGCCCAGAGACACCCCACAGGGCAGCTAGGTGTGAAGCTATGCCAAACCGGCGCTCAGGATTCGCTGCCAAAATTAAATAAAACGAACTATATTCGTTTAGTAAGGTATAAATTTCCGCCACTTCACCGCTGCTCTTACCTTCGCCACCACCACTCGCCTGTTCCGTGGCTGCACCAGAATCCGCCACCGGCCACTCTGCACAAATCTGGAGTGGGAGCCATCCCACCGCAGTCCTCGGATGGGCGGCACTACGAGTCAGTGGCTGCACCTCCGCTTAGGGGCCAACCCCGCCCCTGCCCCCCGGCATCTAAATGGTCACGCTAAGTGCTTTGCGGAGGCTGCGGGTAGCAGTGGCGGGCAGTGGCGGGAAGTGGCGGAGCCGTTTTTGCGTCCGCTCCTTGTGTTAACCTTTTAATCAGCATTCATTTACAAAAGTGGTGCCACAAATCCGAGGAAGAGCAGGTTCCGCGCTCCGGCGCGACCACCGGCAGCTCCCGTAGTTTCCGCACGTATCCCTCTCCCCGGATATCCAGACAGCTCGGAGGAGCTCAGTGATTTTGAAGAACTTTGTGTTGGCGAAGAACCGCGTAGCTACCGCGACCGCGGCTATTCTCCTCGCGTCGCTCATGAGCGCCCTGCCGACTGCCGCCCACGCGGCGGTTTCGGCCCAATCCACCGTTTCGTCCCCCTCGAGTTCCGCTTTCGGCCAATCGGGCAAGCTCGCCGCCTTTCTTAAGGCGCCGCTGAGCTTTGAGCCCAATCAGGGCCAGAGCAGCGCCGGAGTCAAGTTCCTTTCCCGCGGCGCAGGCTATGGCCTGTATTTGCAGCCCACAGAAGCAGCCTTGGTGCTGAACCACGCTGACGCTGTCCAGAGCACGGTGCACCTGCAATTCGCCGGCGCCCTGCCCACCGCCACGCTGGTTGCCGAACTGCCGCAAGCGGGCTACAGCAACTACCTAACGGGCAGCGACCCGGCCCAGTACCACACCCGCATCCCCCACTTCGGGCAGGTTCGATACAGCGGCCTTTATCCCGGTGTGGACGCCATCTTTTACGGCAACCAGCACAAACTGGAATATGACTTTGTAGTAGCTCCCCACGCTAGTGCAGGTAGCATCGCGCTGCACATCGCAGGCGCAGAAAAGATCACTCCCCTCGCCGATGGTGCGCTGGCGCTTTCCCTAGGTGGCCGTGAGCTCCGCATGGAAGCCCCGATTGCTTACCAGCAGATTCGTGGCTCGCGCCACGAAGTGGCCAGCCGCTACGTTCTGGCGGGTAATGAAGTTTGCTTCGCCCTCGGCCAGTATGACGCCTCGCAGCCGCTGGTGATTGACCCCGTGCTCAGCTACGCCAGCTACCTTGGCGGCGCGGGTGATGAAAGCAACCTGCACATCGCCATTGATTCCTCGGCCGTCAGCCTCTACGTGGCAGGCAGCACCACTTCTTCGGTATTTGACCCCGCGCCCACCCCCGGCGTCATTCAGAACACACTCAAGGGCGCGCAGAACCTTTTTATCAGTAAGTTCGATGTCAGCGGCACCGGCCTCATCTACTCCACCTACCTTGGCAGCACGGGCACAGACACGCTCGCGGGCATCGCGGTGGATGGCTCGTTTAATGTAGATGTGGCTGGCTCGACCTCTGGTGCCGACTTCCCCACCACCGCAACCACCGCCTATCAGACGGCTCCCAAGGCTGCGGGCACGCATATGTTCTTTACGCAGTTGAAACCAGACGGCACCGCCCTGCTCTATAGCACCTACTTGAGCGGCAGTCTGGAAGATGACGCTGCGGGGTTAGCTGTGGATAATCTGGGCAAAGCCTATCTGGTCGGGCGCACCGTTTCGGTGGATTTCCCTGTCACCGGCAACGTGTTTCAGCAGAACATCAAGGGCAATTCGGCTTTTGTAGTGGCGAAGATTGACCCCACGCTAATTGGCCTCGCCAGCGGCGTGTATGTGACCTACTTTGGCGGTAGTGTGCCCGTCGGCTGTGTGCACGAGGATGGAGCCATCGCGGTGGATGCCAGCTACGACGCTTTTGTCGCGGGTACTACCACTTGCACCGACTTCACCGCAGTCAACGCCTTTCAGACAACACTGACGGGGGGTCGCGATGCGGTGATCGCGCGCTTCAATCCCCAGGGCGGCGGCACTACGTCGCTGACCTACTTCGGCGGTTCAGTTGACGACAGCGCTACTGCCATCGCGGTAGATACTGCGGCAAACGTCTATGTGACCGGCGAAACCGGGTCCTCGAATCTGCCGAAACAAACCTCCACCGTCTTTCCGCAGGCGCAGTCTGCGCTGGGCGATGGCACTTGCGCCACCACACTCGACCAGTGCGGTGACGTCTGGTATGCCAAGCTGACCGTCCCCACTTCCTCCACTATGACGCTCGTCTACTCCACTTATCTGGGCGGAGCGGGCGTGGATAAAGGCTTGACGATTCGAACCGATGCCAGCCAGAACGTGTTTATCGGGGGAACTACCAGCGCTGCGAACTTCCCGCAGTTGAACGGCTTTGGCTTTGCCTACGCGGGCGGCGCAGATGGCTTTCTCGCCCGTTATGACAACAACGGTGTGGCCCAGTACGCCGCACTGTACGGTGGAGCGGGCGATGATCATGTCACCAGCCTGGTGCTCGACGTGAACGACATCGTTTATGCCACGGGCGACACTACTTCTACCAATCTGCCTACTGTGGGCCCGGTGCAGCCCGCCAATGGCGGTGGCACCGATGGCTTTGTTCTGAAGATTGGCGGGACCAGTGACCTGCAGGTTACGGCCGCAGCTACCGCAAACCCCATCGGCATTGGCAATGACGTGACCGTGAAATTCACCATCACAAATAATGGTCCCGAGTCGGCAGTGAACTCAACCTTCACCGATAACATTCCGACCTCAGGCGCGACCTTCAAGTCCATCGCCACCAGTCAAGGTGCCTGCACTACGACGGTGGTCTCTAATACTGTCTCGTGCGCGATGGGCGTGATTGCTCCGGCCAAGACCGTCACCGTCACCGTGGTGCTGACCCCGCTGAACGCCGGCACTTTCAGCAATGGCGGCTTTGCCAGCGTGCTGGCTCCAGCCGTAGATCCGAACCCGGGCAACAACTCAGCCGTGGCATCCACCAGCATTGTGGACTTCTCAGTTGCGACGCAAGAGCCAGTGGTGCAAACCGTCAGCTCAGGCACCTCCGCTGCATGGCAGGTGCAAGTGAGCCCGGGTACGATAGCTTCCCCGGCTACGGTGTTCCCCAACAACATTTCGCTTATTACCGCCATTACGCCCGCACAGACTTCCATTACCTGCGTATTTCAGAATGTGCCGATTACCGGCCCGCTGACGGGAGCGGTGACCCGGCAGGTCACCTGTCAGACTATCCAGCGGCCTACTGTTACAGCCTCACTCGCGCCCGACCGCAGCATGTATGCCGCGACATGGTTGCCATTAGGCGGCTTCGGCTTCGTGGCCTTGGGCTTTGGCGCACTCCGCCGCCGCCGCAAGTTCCTGCTGCTGGCCTTGGCGCTCGGCATCCTTGCCACGCTCAGCGCGTGCAGCAGTTCCAAGACCACTGCTACCACCATCGGAACTCCGGCGGGCGTCTATACCCTGACGTTTACCGCATCCTCGGGTTCCACCGCCCACACCACCACCGCGACGCTCAACGTGAACTAGCGAGACTGGTTCCACCATGCAAGAAATGGGCCGCCCTTAGACGTTGAGGGCGGCCCATTCTACGTCTGCTACCCGCTAGCGCCCGGCAGATGTACGCTGCACACGCGGGTCCGGTTCCGACGTCAGCCCATGTTGCTTCATCTTCTGTAACAGTTCGCGATAGCTTAAACCTAGTTGCTCGGCAGCCACCCGCCGGTTCCAACGAGAATCTTCCAGCGCCCGTGCCAGACGAACTGCCTCGCTGGCATCCTGAGCAAAAGGCTTTGCCACGCCACCTTCTGTCAGGCCGCCGACAGCCGCACTTTGCCCTGCCGAAGTCAGTCCGCGAATCTCGCGCAGCGCACTCTCTTCATCGCCCAGCACCAAATAGCGCTTCACAAAATTCCCCAGCTCACGCAGATTCCCCGGCCAGGAATACTCGTGGCAGGCCACCAGCATGGCGGGCGATACCGGCAATATGGGTCGCCCCAGCCGCTCTGCCGAACGCACCATAAAATGCTTCAGCAGCAGCGGAATCTCTTCTTTACGCTCACGCAGTGGCGGAATCTGCAATGTCAAAGCACTCAGTCGGTAGTAGAGGTCCGCGCGCAGTTGCCGGTTTTGCAGCGACGACTGCACGTCAATATTGGTCGCAGCCAACACCCGCGCATCGCACTTCAACTGCGTGCGTCCCCCCAGCCGGCTAAAAGTGCCATCCTGCAACACGTGCAGCAGCTTGGCCTGTAACTGCGGCGGCATCTCGCCGATTTCATCTAAGAAAAATGTACCCTTCTGGCATTGCTCGAATTTGCCGGGCTTGGCCTGCACCGCGCCGGTAAAGGCACCCGCTTCATAGCCAAACAGCTCGCTTTCCAGCAACTCAGCGGGGACAGCAGCGCAGTTCACTTTCAGAAACGGCTTGCCTGCCCGCGATGAGAGCTTGTGGATCAAGTGCGCCGTCACCTCTTTGCCGGTGCCGCTTTCCCCCAGAAGCAAAACCGGAACATCCACCAGCGCCATCCGTCCGGCTTGTTCACGCAGCTTGCGCGTGGCATCACTCGCCGCCAGAAAATAGAGATCGTCGGTTAGCTCTTCCACCGTCTCAATCGGCCCTTGTGGCTTCTCTTGTGCCATGGCGATCACCGCATCCAGATCCGGCTTACGGAAGGGTTTGGTGACGTAGTCGAATGCACCCAACTTCATGGCTGCTACCACCTGATGCGTGTCACTCACGCCCGTCAACATCACTACTTTTACTGCCGGAAAATCGCGCCGCGTCTCAGCCAGTGTCACCATGCCGTCGCGCTCGGGCATCATCATATCGAGCAGCATCAGGTGGGGCTTCAGCCCGCCTCGCAGCAGCGCCAGTGCTTCCTCGCCGCTCACCGCCGTGGACACTCGATGCCCATCCAGCTCCAGCAGCGTGTGGATGTAGCGCAGCATGGCCGCGTCATCATCTACGGCCAGAATACGCAGCGGCTCGGCGTGGGGTAGAAACACAGTTTTCATAGAGGACTCGGGCGCGAACGCAGTCCGGAGTCGGTCTTGCCCCCTGGAGTTTGCACAGGCAGTAGGAAGTGGAAGTTGCACCCCGCGCCCAATTCGCTTTCCACCCAGATTTTTCCACCACAGGCATGAATCAGCCGCCGCGCAATGGAAAGCCCCAGTCCGGTGCCGTCCGCCGTCTGGCTGGCTTCCGGCAGACGAAAAAATTCGTCGAAAATTTCCAGATGATACTCCGCTGCAATCCCCGGCCCATTGTCCGTCACCCGCACCCGTACGGCATTCGGACCCTCAAAGTGGCGCCTGCGACGTTCGTTCTCTGCCAACTGCGTGGCGTCGAATTCCCGGCCCGGCTCCGGGTTTGCGCGCCGCCGTTCCCAGCGATATAGCTCCGCCTGCACCGTGACCGAGCCGCCAGCGGGCACGTACTTGGTCGCATTCTCCAGCAGATTCGAAACCACGCGCTGCACTTTGTTGTTATCGAGCGGAAATGGCGGCAAACTGGCATTGCGCACGTGGTAGAGCGCAATGCCTCGCTCGCGGAATCGCGGCTCCCAAAGTGCGCACATCTCCTGCAATGACGTACCAATATCGCCCATCGCAAAGCGGCACTGCATCGTGCCCGCCTCCAGTGCGCCCAGCGTCAAAAAATCTTCCACCAGCAACTGCAGGCGCTGACCTTGTTGCTGCATCTGCTCCAGCACACTGCGCTGCCGTGAAGAAATCAGCCCGATCCTCTCCGTCAGCAACAGGTCGGTATAACCTGCCACCACGCCTAGCGGCGACTTCAAATCGTGCGCAATGGAGGCCATTGCCGCGCACAATCGTTCGTGGCGAAACTCCGCCGCCGCCAGTTGGGGTTCCAATCCTCTTTGCTCGCCCGCCAAGTTGCCCGTCACTTCGCCCGTTACAGTCCTCATATCTTGCACACCAATAGTTCCAGACTACGTGCGCGGATGGCATTGCGCAGCCTGCCGAAAGGGAATTCCCGTTCGTAACCCATTACCTTCGGGCACTTGCACCCCGCTTCATCGTCATCCCTGCTAATGTTCATGCAGCTTCCGCCGAAGACATCTTTGTGACTCTCCGCCGTGCCCCTGATTCCGCCCCAGCACTGCCGCCTGCTGAAGTATTGTTCGGCAACACGGCGGCGATGGCTCGCTTGCGCGACCGACTGCATCGCGCTGCCGCCAGCACCGTGCCCGTACTTATTCAAGGCGAAAGCGGCACCGGCAAAGACTTGCTGGCCCGACTGATTCATGCACAGTCACCGGTAGCAGGCGGGCGCTTTGTCCGCGTAAGCTGCCCGGCCATTCCCGGCAATTTGATGGAAAGTGAGCTCTTCGGCTACGAAAAAGGCGCGTTTACCGGAGCCACCACCAACAAACCCGGCCGCATCGAACTGGCCCACCATGGCACCCTCTTCCTCGACGAGATTGCCGAACTTGATCCACCCTTGCAAGCCAAGCTGCTGCACTTGTTGCAGGATGGCTGTTTCTCTCCCATTGGCGGGGAACAGGAATTGCAGGTGGACGCGCGCATCCTCGCCACCACCAATCGCACCATTGCCGACGTAGTTGCCAGCGGCGCCTTACGTCAGGATTTGCTCTACCGCATTGGCGTGGTCACACTTACCGTGCCGCCGTTGCGCGAACGTGTGGAAGATCTGCCTGCGCTGGTCGCCTACTTTCTCGACTGCTATCGTGCAACGCTGCAGAGCCACTCAAGTTCTTTGGGTGCAGAATCGCGCCCGGAACGTATGCTCTCCGCAAGCACCATGTCGGCGATGCGCAACTATGCTTGGCCGGGCAACATTCGCGAGCTGGAAAATTTGATCCAGCGCTACCTCATTCTTGGCGACGAATCCGTCATCCTTTCTGGACTGAGCAGTGGAGCGCCCGCTTACCCGCTGCAAGACCTTCCTCTGGATGGCTCCGTACCCCTGAAGGTCGTAACCCAGCGTGCCATTAAAGAGATTGAACGCCGCGTGATTCTCGCCGTCCTCCACCAGCATCGCTGGAACCGCAAGAAGGCCGCCGCAACGCTCGACATCAGCTACCGCGCACTGCTCTACAAGATTCGCGAACTGGGCGTACCCGCCCGCAGCCGCCGCACCCCTGTGCCACTTCCGCTGAAGCTCCGTGCTGCCCACGTCACTCAGCCCTAGCCTTTCGTGATGCTGCCCTATGCCTTTGAAGCTGTCACGCTAGGGATGCGCATCCCCCGCTGCGCCGATGTAACTAGCAGCACAGTTCAGGAAGGTATTGTCATGAAAAAAATTGTTCTCACGCTGGTGGCGGGGATTGCACTATTGCTTTCAGGTTGTGGCGACGACCGCACTGCCACATCTACCACACCCGCAGTAGCGCTTACGGGCAGCTTTCTCGCTGGCCAAGATGGCAACGTGCGTTGGAGTTGGGTCTTTACCAACGGCCAGTTCACCGGCACCGATGTCACCAACAGTCTGCACTACTCTGGCACGGCGACGGCACTCCCCAGCGGCTTTCAGAAGCTGCTCATCACTACGTCCGACGACCCTGCGCTAGCCACTCTACCCACCACCGCTTACGCTATGGTGATGCCCGGCGAGGCTATCGTCATCAAGCCTTCTACGCAGAGTGACCCCACGCGCGCCATCGTGGGCGCAGGCCTGGGCCACTGCCCCAGTGCGGATGCCACCTACAGTTGGCTCACCGTGCCTAAAAACGGATGGGACGCTACCGACTACGCTCTCGGCCAAACTCATTTCACACCGACTTTGCCCGCCATCGCCATGACGCACGACTTTGACTTCTTCGATGGCTCGCTGCGTTCGCATGGCACGCCGCCCGCCTACACCTGTACCAATGGATTGATCGTCAGTGACACTGACCCCGCCGTGCTAGCTGTCTCCCCGCACGGCGTGTATCTGGCTTACTGTGGCCCTGTGCTCAGCGGGCTCATCGGCGTGGTAGACCCTGCGATTAACTTTACGGTGAATGACTTAGTCGGCCCCGGCCATCACTTCCGTGGCATGACCTTCCAGAACCGGCCGTCCGGTGACCAGACTACGCTGGTTTGGGCTCAAGGCGACCATCACGATGGCTTCGACCTGAATACGTATACCAACGTAGAAACGAATGCCATTTCTGTAGATTCGGCGACCGCGCTGCAAGTGACGCTCGGCACCGCCAACTCTGGCCAGCGTTTTACCGGTACTCTCACCGACGCCGCCGGTACCCACGCCTTCCAATATGTCGTTGCGTGCCTTTCCAATGGTAAGTACGTTATCTTCGGCTTCGGCTACATCACCACTGGTGGCGGCAACACCTATCCCTATAATCTGGCGCTGCTGGAACAGTAGAGTGCGTTGCGAGCCAACCGGGTGCCCCGTTCCAGCTTCGTTGGGCGGGGCTTCTTCTATCCCCAAATCACGCTCTTATCAATCTCACTTACTTTCGTCCGCCCGGTCAGCGCCATCGCCTGCTGGAACTCGCGTTGCAGAATCGTCAAGACTTTGGCCACGCCCGCTTCGCCGCCCACCGCCAGCCCATACACATACGGACGCCCGATCAGCACCGCATTCGCGCCCAGCGCCAGTGCCTTCAGCACATCCGTCCCGCGGCGGATGCCGCCATCGCACAGCACCGGAATCCGCCCCGCAACTCGCTCGGCGACCAGTGGCAATGCGTCAATCGTTGCCGGAACAGTATCCAAATTCCGCCCGCCGTGGTTCGACACAATCAGCCCCGCCACGCCCGCCTGCACTGCGCGTTCCGCGTCATCAGGATTCAGCACGCCCTTGAGCAGCAGTGGAATCTTGGCAAACGACCGCAGCCACTCGACATCTTTCCAACTGAGGGCCGCGTCGAGCGTCTTGCTGAAAATGTCGCGTCCGGTCGGCCGATGCGCGCCGGAATTATCCGCGCCCAGCGCCTTGTAGCCGCTTAGGTTGGGCAGTGTCAACCCCGGAGGCAGCGCAAAATGAATCCGCTCTTCGCGGTTGCGCGCGCCTGCCACCGGCGTATCCACCGTCAGGCACAGCGCCTTCGCTCCCGCCGCCTGCGCCCGCTCCACCAAGTGGCGGGTGAACTCGTGGTCCGACTGCGCATATAACTGGAACCAGAAGGGCAACTTCGCCACCGCCGCCACGTCTTCAATACTCTTGGTGGAAAACGAACTCAGCACAAAACTGGTTTCCGCCGCATTGGCCCCGCGCGCTGTCGCCAATTCGCCCTCCGGATGCGTCAGTTCCTGCTCTGCCGTTGGAGCCAGCAGAATCGGAAACGCATGTTCGTGCCCGAACAACGTCACCCGCGTGTCGAGTTGATCCACTCCCACCAAAATTCGTGGCTTGATGCGAATCTTCTGGTACGCTTCGCGATTCCAGCGCACAGTGTTCTCATCCGCCGCCGCGCTGTTCACATACTCCCACGCCAAGTGCGACATCTTTGCCTGTGCCAATGGCTCAAAGTCGGTGAGGCATACCGGCTCGGCTGCAGGCGTGGGCGAGGCGGTTCCCGCCTCTGCCGCAGTGTGGGTGGGGGGAGGCAAGGTTTCGCTGCCCACAGAGTTAGCTGCCGCAGCAGAGGCAGGTGCCACACCCACCAAAGCGGTCGCGGCGAGCAGACTGCCCGCCAAAGCATCGCGCCGTGTCATTGTCATTGTCGTAGGAATCTCCTTTTGGCAAGCCCACAAAGGATATCAAGCAATGGAGAAATCGTCCTTTGCAAAACAGAACGGGCGGCGAAATGTGTTCGCCGCCCGCAACCTTTCCGACTGCATCACGAAAGCTTACCGTGCCGCCAACTCCCCAATGTGCGGAGCGAGCAGCGTCGTCAACTCATCCTGCACTCCGGGACACCCCGCGAACATGCCGGTGAGTAGGGTGCTCTTGCAGTTAAACGGAATTTCCGAGTTTGATAGGTCGCGCGCGAATCCGCCCGCGCTTTCTACCAGCGCCACTCCAGCGGCAACGTCCCACTCGTTCTTCGGGACTAAGGTAAAAGTAACTTCGTCAAGGCCAGCGGCGACGCGCGCCAGCTTGTAGGCCACCGATCCCATCGGTACTGTCACAAATCCAGCCGAGGCAAAGCCGTCCCACTCGCCGCGGCTCATCTCGCTGCGACTGGCCAGCACCCGTGCGCCTTGCAGTGAAGTGGCGGCCTTGGGCACGGCGGGAGCGCCGTTATAAGTCACCCCGGTCTGCAAGGAGCCGAGGAAGGTTTCTTTGGTCTGCGGATTATAAATACCTCCCGCTAACGCGCGGCCATCTTCTACCAAGCCAATGGAGACGCACCACTCAGGAATGCCTTTGACGAACTCACGTGTGCCATCGAGAGGGTCCACCACCCAACACACCGAACACTTCAGGCGGTCTAGGTCGTCAATCGTTTCCTCAGAAAGCCAACCTTCGCCCGCGCGCTGCAATATCGGACGCAGCGCCGCGTCCACCGCGTGGTCGGCTTTGGTCACTGGGTCATCGCCAGACTTGTAAGCAGTTTCTACATCGCCGGGTGTGTAGTCCGCGAAGATCGCCGCGGCCGCCTGCAGACCCGCTGCAATGCGGGCCAAATATTCCTGCTCTTGTTGCACTGTCATGGAGGGAAGCTTCCTAATTCGGAAATTCAGAACGTTGGGTCATGCGTTGGGTCATGCGTTGGGTGATGCGTTGGGTGATGCGTTGAGTCGCGCATTGGCTCACGCATTGCCTCGGGCAGTTTCAGGCGTACCTGCAGCCCGCTCGAGATACTAAACCGGGATCAGCATCCGGATTCCGGTGAGGAACAGAACTGTACATAGCATGCGCCGCAGCCACAGTACTGGCAGCTTGGAACTGAGACGCGCCCCGATGATGCCTCCGGGGATGGAGCCGATGAGCAACATGCCGACCAGGTGGACATCAATATTGCCATACTTCCAATGCAGCAGGCTGGTAAAGCCAGTCAGAAAAACAGCGTGTGCAATATCCGTACCCACCATATGCCGGGGATCGAAGTGGCAGAACAGCAGCAGAAGCAACATGATGATGCTGCCAGAGCCAACCGAGGTCATGCCGACTAGGAATCCTGCACCCATGCCGATGGACGCAATAATCCAAAGGGGGCGATAGACCTCGCCGGTCATGTTGGCTTCTTTTTGCAGCTTATCCTGAAACAACAACAACATCGGAACCACCAGCAACAGCACTCCGATGACGATCTTTACTACATCATTCACTCCCGGCCCGTACACCTGCTTCAGGTGTTGCAGAAAGGTGGCGCCGATAAATGAGCCTGGGATGCTGCCGCAAGCCAGCCCCAGTACGACCCGCCAGCGCACATTGCCAAACTTGATGTGCATGGCGCTGGTAGGGATTTTAGTAATGAAGTTAAAGAGTGCATCCGAACCAATGGCCATGACAGCGGGTACGCCCAGTCCGAAGATCAACAGGGGCAGAAGGAGCACTGCTCCTCCCAACCCGGTCAACCCGACGAGCGTACCCACCAGAAACCCAATTGCTATTTTCAACAACACAGCCGGCATAGCTCAGGTCCTTTCCCAAGGCCCCCCGGAGGGGGCCGGCGGAAGAACAAATGATTCAGGGAAGCGTACGTTTGGCAAGCGAGTTATTCGTTGACGCCGATGTAGCCCTGACGCTCGAGGTGCAGAATAATCTCCTGCGCCGCCTCTTCCGCCGACAAGGCACCGGTATCAATCGTCACATCCGCATCCGCGGGTACTTCGTACGGATCGGAAATTCCGGTGAATTCCTTGAGGATGCCAGCGCGCGCCTTGGCGTACAGACCCTTGCGGTCACGCTGCTCGCAGACTTCCACCGAAGTGGCGATGTGCACCAGAATAAAGCCGCCACCAGCCGTCTCTACGCCCTGTCGCACAGCCTTGCGGGTCGCATCATACGGAGCAATCGGGGCGCACACTGCGATGCCACCGTTCTTGGTGATTTCCGACGCCACATAACCAATGCGCCGGATGTTGATGTCACGATGCTCCTTGCTGAAGCCGAGTTCGCTCGAAAGATTCTTGCGAACCAAGTCGCCATCGAGCAGCGTGACCGGGCGGCCGCCCAGTTCAAGGAAGCGCGTGACCAATGCATTTGCAATGGTGGACTTGCCGGAGCCGGAAAGCCCGGTGAAGAACACGGTAAAGCCCTGCTTGTCGCGGGGCGGGAAGGTCTTGCGCAGTTCCTTCACCACTTCAGGGAAGGTGAACCACTCGGGAATCTCGCGGCCCTGATTCAGGCGGTCGCGCAATTCAGTTCCAGAAATGTTCAGCGTCTTCTGGCCCGGCTTCACGTCCGTATCGGGCACGTAAACGCCTTCCTCTTCCAGATACACCATCATGCTGAACTTCACCATCTTCACGCCGATTTCTTCCTCGTACTTGGCGAAAAGTTCTTGCGCCTCGTAGGGGCCGTAAAACGGCTTGCCCGCAGAATCGTTGCCCGGGCCAGCGTGGTCGCGGCCCACAATGAAGTGGGTGCAGCCATAGTTCTTGCGGATCAACGCGTGCCAAATGGCCTCGCGAGGTCCGCCCATGCGCATCGCCAGGGGCAGCAGCGAGAGCTTGGCGGTGCCTTGCGGATAGTGGTTAATCAGCAGGTTGTAGCAACGGACGCGCGTGAAGTAATCCACGTCGCCCGGCTTGGTCATGCCAACCACCGGATGGATGAGCAGGTTCGCTTCCGACATTTTCGCAGCACGGAATGCGAGTTCATGATGCGCACGATGCATGGGGTTGCGCGTCTGGAACGCGACGCACTTGCGCCAGCCCAAGCGGGCAAACTCGGCCCTCAGCTCGGCAGGCGTCAAACGCAGCGAGCGGAAGTCGTAGTGCACCGGAAGGGTCAAGCCTTCCAGCTTGCCGCCCACATACACCGGGTTGGCAATCTTCATGGCAAAGTTGCCGCCGGGATGCTTGGCGTCTGCGGTACCAAATACCTGCTTGGCTTCCTGCTCTTTGTCGGCAGTCCAAATGTCATCCACGTGCAGCACGGCTACCATCACGCCTTCGCCATCGCGCAGAGCGATGCTCTGCCCGGCGGCAATGGTGGCGGCAAATGCTTCGGTCACGTCGAGCGTGATCGGCATCGGCCACAGTGTGCCATTCGCCAGACGCATGTCTTTGCAAACGCCGTCATAGTCGGCCTTGTTCATAAAGCCGGTCAGCGGCGAGAAACCACCGTTGAGCAGCAGTTCCACATCGCAAATCTGGCGGCCGGTTAAATCCCACGACTTCCAATCGCGCGATGATTCCTTGAGCGCTGCGCTGCGCTCGGCTGTTGCGATAAGGTCAACGAGTTCCCCACCGTGTGGGGCGATTAAATGGCTGCTTCCCGATTGCGATTTATCCTGCGTCAAATGTGTACTCCTCCGCTTTCTGGTGAATAATCCCTGTAAATATCAATGCAAACTTCTGCCCAAATCCGTTGGAGACACACAACCATCGTTGGGACGACGAATGCGGTGACTAAACTCGTTCGGGGAATCTTGCGCCGCTTTTTGGCGCAAATTACGTGTCAGCCGGTCAAGCACTGAACGGGCCGGGCGGCGTGGCCGCTCCCGGGACCCTCCTCTGGTTACTTCCATGCTACTGAAAACATGAGCTTAAGCAAAGCAAAAAGCGTGAATTTTTCGGGAAAACACATTACTACAAGGGTCGTCCACCGGAACCATCCGGTACCTGCCCTTTCGTAAAGCACGTAAGTCTATTTATCACATGGGGTTACGGGAAGACCTGCATATTCATCCTCTTATCCCTTTTCTCCCAGCACATTGCCGCCGAATAATCCTTTTCCATTACGATGTCGGCCATCTCCCACCGCTTTGCCTCCTCTGCCTCCGGCCGCGTCGCCATTAGTTGGGCAGGGTGACCTTCCTCCAGCGAAACATCGAAGCTGCTCAGTCCGATCGAAAGCCCAATCCCCACCGCCTTGATGTAGGCTTCTTTGCGTGTCCAGCAGCGATAAAACGCCCGCATCCATTCAGCCTCCGGCAATGTCAACAATCGCTCGCAATCCGAATCCGAGAAAAAGCGCCGGGCCAGCTTTTCTAACTCTACATCCGTGCGCTCGAACTCCACATCCACGCCCACCCGCGTTCCCTTACTCACTACGATCAGAGCGAATTCTCCGGAGTGCGACACGTTGAAGTGAATGCCGCCTGCATTCCACGGAACTGCGAGGGCTGGCTTGCCGTGCTGACCGTACTCGAAAGCGATCTCTCTAGCTTCGGCCCCCAGCACCGTCGCGAGAACCACGCGCAGCCCGCCTCGGGAGGTGATGTACTTGTTGCGGTCGTCTGGGGAATAAAACGCAGCGGCGCGCTGGTGTTCGTCAGTGGAAAGAAGGGGCAGCAGAGCCTGCACCGCAGTGGGCGCTGCACTCAGACTCAGCCGGAAGAGGCTGGGTACCAGGGAGGGCACAAAGTCAGAGGCGACTGCGGAACGCCATACCCCGGCGTGGTAGCTCGCGATCGCCAGCCCCCCGTGATTCCAGTTCACCATGGCGGCTGCACCCTACAGTTTCGGGTGGTTCACAAAGAAGTTCCAGGCAATGTCAATGCTGTTGTTCCCCACTTGATTGGTGCCGTCAGGATTGTCTACAAAGTTGGGATTGTAGGGCGCAGTCGCACTGCCGGGGAATACGTTCAGCTTGACGCTGGAGGAATAAAAGCGATGCGTGCCGGCGTCGAGCCGGTAGGCGACCACGTCCGCACCATTGTTGCAATTGCCCGCCGTCTTGCCTTGTACGGAGAGTGGCGAGGGCACGCCTGCGGTGCACAAGGTTTGCGGTTCAATCTGGGTGCAAGCATTCGCCGCCGCCCAGTAATTGAAGCTGTCGTCAATGGAAGCAGACGTACCACTACTATCGTGCTCCCCGCAGTATGGCACCGTCAGGTCGGCATCGCCATTCAGAATGACGACGGCCACTGGGTTGTTTCCTGCCGGCTGTGGCACCGTAGTGCCGGTGGCACCCGCAACCGACTCCCACAGGTCGCCCTCAAACGCAGCGATCGCGGCGATGCGATCTGCTAAGTCAATCGCGGCACGATGCGACATGTAAGCACCTGAGGAAAATCCGGTCACGTAAACCTTTTTTCCGCCAGGAAACAGATTTCCTTCGATGTGGTCAATCAACTGCTGCAGGAAGGTGGAATCATCTGGTGGTGTGCCGGTGAAAGCGGGGCTGAAGTAGTCAGCCCACTGCGTGGAGCCAGTCGAACTAGCGGCTTCCGCTTGCGGAAACACCGCCAAAAACCCAACCGCATCAGCTTTTTCCACCCAGCCAGTGGTCAGTCCTTCACTATCGGTGCCGCCAGAGCCGTGCAGGTAGTACACCGCCCCATTGCCATTGAGCGCCACGTAGTTTGCCGGAATGTGTATTCGGAAGGTGCGGCCCTCCAGACCCTGACCGTCGCGGTAGGTCAACGTACACTCCTGCGTCGTGCCCAAGGCGGAGTTATTGCCACTAAGGCTGAAGTTGCAGGTGCTGGTTGCGGCGGATGAAGTGATGGTGGCGCTTACGCTGGAAGAGGCTGTCCCACCGTTCGTATCTGTGACGCTTAGCGTCACGGTGTAACTGCCCGTTCTGGGATAGTTGTGCTTCACGAATTCCGAGGGTGCGTCTGGCGTACTATCGCCAAAGTGCCAGTCATAGGTAAGAACGCCATCGGCGACAAAACTCTTGGAGGCGGAACCGTCGAACGCGAGATCACTGCCGGCGTTGCCCGCATAAGGGCCGCCGGGATCGGCCGTCGGCAGGCTCACAATGGTTGCGGTGGTCTGGCTAGCACTGGCACCACCCGCGCTGTTGGTCGCGGTAAGTTTGACGATGTAGCTGCCAGAGGTGGCGTAAATGTGACTGGGCTTCGTCCCTACCCCAGTGCTGCTATCGCCGAAATCCCACGCATAGGTGAGTGCGAGACCGGATGGGTCGCTGGATTTCGAGCCATCTAAATTCACATTCAAGCCAACATCCTGCGAATACGGACCGCCAGCGTTCGCCACCGGCAAGGCAGAAACGGTCGCCATCACAGCCGTCGCGGCGCTGCTGCCGAGATTCGAGTCAGTCACGGTGAGGCTGACCGAATAGACCCCCGCCTTGGCAAAGCTATGGCTCGGCCCAACACCCGAGGCGGATGAACCATCCCCAAAACTCCAAGCGTAAGTAAGAGCCAAACCCGCGCCGCTACTCGATTTAGAGCCGTCGAACTGGATGGCCGCTAACGCGGGGGCCGCATAGGGCCCGCCGGGGTTCGCAACCGGCAGAGGCGAAATCACCACGATGCCTGCGCTGGGAGCACTCGTCGCCTGATTCGCATCGGTAATGGTCAAGCTGATGTTGTAGGTGCCGGGCGCGGTGTATGCGTGCGCTGGCATTGCTCCGGTTCCGGTCGCGCCATCTCCGAAATTCCAAGCGAAGGCCAACGCTCCCGAGCCCCCGGTAGATTGCGATGAGTTGAGCGTAAGGCTTTGCCCTACGTCTGCTGCATAGGGGCCACCTGCGTTCGCGACCGGCAGAGGTGAAATGGTGACAGTGGCTTGTGCCGAGGGGCTGCTGATTCCCTTGGAGTTGATCACGGTCAAGCTGACGCTAAAGGGGCCTGGGGTGCTATACGCGTGCGTCGGTTTTACACCCGTGCCCACCGCTCCATCCCCAAAATTCCACGTATAAGTGAGGGCAAGGCTGGCAGGGTCGCTGGATTTCGAGCCATCGAAGGTGATGGTTTGGGTGGCGTCAGCCGCGTACGGCCCGCCTGCAACCGCTATGGGGCGCTGTCCCGGAGGAGGAAGAGTCTGCGTTCCGCCGCCGCCGCCGCAGCCAGCAAACACCAACAGCAGCCCCATTCCCATCAGGCCGACCAGCCCGTGGAGACGGCTGCTAGGATTTTTCCGCTGAACCTTCAAGAGCAAGTGCGTTGGCAACTGTGATCGCAAAAGAATTCTCCGAAACCCGCGCCCCATTATCCCACTGGAGCCGCCTAAAAGAGTAATTTTTGGCTCAAAAACTGCAATGCCTTCGCCAGCGGCTGACCCTTCTCACAAGCTCGACAACATTAGGGTTTAGTTCGCGTGCTTGGCGTGGCCTTGGAAGAACGTCCAGCAAATATCCACGGTGTTGACCCCGGTGCCCACCGTGAAGTTTGGGTTATACGGCAAGAAAGATGTTCCTGGCGAGATGTTGAGCGGAATCGGTGTGCCCAAGGGGATGCCCTGAGGGAATCCAAACGTCGGTGTGCTCAAGCCGTAGTATTGGTGGGTGCCCTGATGCAGTTGATAGGCGACCACTTCGGTGGTCTGCAAGCAGGAAGACCCTCTGCGGGTGGTGATCGAGGTCTGTACGCCGTTGCCGTCGCAAAATGCATTCGGGTTGCTGCCTGCCGTCGGGGTCAACGTGGCGCAAGAATTTGCTTTCGCGCTGGTCCAGTAGGCGAACGTCGCATCCACCGAAGACGAAAGCCCCGCACTGTCATTCTGTCCACAGTACAAAACGCTAGAATCTTGATCGCCATTCAGCAGCAGCACCGAGACCGGACCCTTTGCTGAGCCGACTTGCGTGGTGGACTGAGCAGCCGCTTCCATTAGCGCTCCAGACACCGACGCAATCGCTGCGATCTGTGGCGAAAGCTCCACCGCCAGCCGATGCGCCATATAGCCGCCGGAAGAAAATCCGGTCACATAAATGTGTTGCGCGTTGAGCGAGAGCGGCGTGGCCTCAAAGTACGTGATCAGTGTGCTGAGGAAGGTCACATCGTCGGGCGGGTTGTTCAGGCCGGGGCTAAAGTAGTCCGCCCAGGTGTTTCCACCTTGCGGGCCCACAGGCTCCGCTTGCGGATACACCGCAACAAAGCCGATACTCTCCGACTTCTGCGACCAACCCGTGCCTTCGCCTTCCGCGTCAGTGCCGCCCGCGCCATGCAGATAAATCACCAGACCCTGCGCCGCCACAAAGTTCACCGGAATGTGCAGCATCATCGTACGAGTCCGCTGGCCCTTGGAGTCCGTATAAGAGAACGTGCACTCCTGCGAAAGTCCGCGCAGCGAGAAGTTGCATGTACTGGTGACCGCTGGCGGGGGTGGAGTGGTCGTCGTCGTCGTGCTGGAGCCGCCGCAAGAAGCGAGCAAGGCGGCGAGCGCGGACAAGGCGAACAGGCTCACCAGCCGGGTGACACGCGATACCAGAGGCACACGGCGCAAGATCAAGAAGCTCAACAAGCTCAAAGAAAACTCCACAACTGCAAGAATAGGGCTGAGCGAAACGCCGCCGGGTCTACCGAAATCCAAGGCGATTTTAATTGGGATGCGCTGAACCGCTAAAAACGTTGTCCCGGTGGCCAGCTACCCTGGCATCGTGGTGCCCAGTACTCGATCTATTGTTCGCGAGTCGTCGCTGCACGTCAAGCAATCTTCTAATAATGCAGTGGAGTGGACGCGGCGTTCTCGCCGGTCATTCGCGCTCGCTCGCTGATTATCGCGTAAGAATTTCCCGGTGAGGTACTTCCTGCTCGACCCTTGCAGAGATTTTGGCCAGCCACTTGCTTCGCAAATCGCCACTCATTCTCCGCTCTTCCTCTTTCGTTCCAGCTACATACCGCGCTCAGGTGTATCGCAATCGCATTCCGGCCCGCAACGTGCAACGCGGCAGGGCAAGAGTGTCATCCAAGTGTCACCCTCGTTGCAAAGGAGAAGCCATTCGTATGACCCCAACGCCGGAACCGATCCGCCTCGGCCCCCGCGAAAAGCAGATTGTCTCGCTGCTTTTGCAGGGATGCGCCAACGATGACATCGCCCGCAGTCTCAACATTGCGCGCCGCACCGTTAAGGCTCACTTTAACCGCATGTTCGCACGCTTTGGCATTAAAGATGGCATCAAGCGAGTCAAGCTCGCAATCTTCATGTACCGGAGGGAAAGATGGCTCAATCGGCAGCGGCAGGCCATGCTAACGAACGGGAACTAGAAATCATCGCGTTGGTTGCCGAGGGGTTGAAAAACTCAGATATTGCCGGCCACCTGGGCACGAGTGAGCACGTAGTAAAAAACCAGTTGCGCTCCATTTACGATAAGTTGGGAATGTGGAACCGGGTCGAACTCGCCTTGTGGTATGAATCGCGGCGGGAGTTAGGCATCGCCTAATCGTTGTCTCTGCTGCTGGCCTATTGGCAGCCGGAATCGCTCCACTGCTTTAGTTGAGCACCGGCTGCCTCTACTCCCCGCTTGGCGGCGGAATCCAGCAAAATCTTGGCCTGTTCGCAGTTTTTGGCTACGCCCTCCCCCCGTGCGTACAATTCCGCCAGCGCCATCTCTGCCGTGGTATTGCGCGCCGCCACCGCCTTCCATAACCACTTGGCCCCTTCTGCACTGTTCTTGGGAACTCCATCTCCAGTTAAATACTGCCGACCCGTGCGCAGTTCTTTGTCGCCGGGGCCGTCGGGAACTGCCGCAGCCAAAGCCTGACTTCCACTGGTTGCGGCTGTGTCTGGAGCGGGTGGCTTAATTTTTGGGCTCCGGGTCGCCGGTGGTGGGCGGAGTGCATTCACTTGCTTGCCGATCGCATCCGGCACCACTGCGCGTGTTCCCAATGGTGCCGCATTGCGGGCATTCTGCGTGGTGGTCGCCATACCAGCCGCCGAGTTCACGCGCGGATTGCTTTCGGCTGCTGGTGCCGCTGATGTTGGCTGGGGCGTGGTCGTGCGCGAAGGTGATAGCAGTGGAGATGCTTCTTTCTTTAGCGGAACAGACATTGCACTTTGCGCTACCCCCACCGCCGTCGCCGTCGCCGTCTGTGCACGATAGGCTCGCAAACTCTTTATGCCGAAGTGCACCCCAGCCCAAGCCACCACGACTACAAGCAACAGCAGCGCTAGCGACGTCTTTGCTGGCGCTTGCCTCCGGACAGCCAGAGCATGGGTGCCCGCACCCGCTACTTGCGACCGCAGTTGTTCCACCTCATCCCGGTGATCGCCTTCGATGCCATCGCGCAGCCAGCTCATCGCTGCCTCCTGCTACCGCGCCAGTTGCGTGCTGCCGCCGCTACGGGCATGGTTCCCCTCGGGCGGACTCATAATGTGCCAACTGTGCGTCCCGCTGCCGCAACGTAAAGCCGAGGCCGTGGCCATCTTCTTTGCCACCGCAGTAGTATTCCCCTTGCGATAGACCCACCCACACCAGCGCCTGAGGATTGCCTGTCGTGCGTTCCGGCATCACCGGAGGCGGTACCAGCGCCAACGTCGAATCCGAAATGCCGCCCAGCGCGCCCAGCCACTCCTCGCTGCCGTTGGTCCAGCCCAGCGCCGCTGCCAGCTCGAATCCCATTGCCGCCAAAAATATCGCCGTCGCCAGCAGAATGATGATGTTGGCCCGATTCGTCCGCCATTGCCTTGTCAGCCAGCCCGAGCCATCGGCAGCAGCCAGATTCTCGTCCGCCGGGACTGCTTGCTCCGTTACCGCCGACGAAGTGGGCGTCCCATCCCCTGTAACTGGATTGGCTGTGGTTACCGCAAGGGTTGTGGATTCTGCCAAATCCTGGCGAATCGGCTCCGTCACTTCAGCGTGCAACAGCGCGTCGCTGGTAGCGCGGCCCTCGCTGCCGGGCTGTTGCTGCTGGCTGAAATCACGCCTCGATCCGTGCATCTGTTGCGCTGCCGCCCATGCGGCAATGTCTTCCGCTTCCACCACCACCGGCTCCCAGCGGTCAGCTGCCAGACACTCGGTCGTCACCGCCGCAGCCTCGGCACAGCACGCCACTGCCTCCGGGGAGAAAGCATCGCCGCGCTCGGCCACAACCTCCCATGCTCCGACGACCGCTCCGGCATTTCCAATCGGCATCAGCACCAGCGACCGCGCACCCCGCAACTGGCACAGCATGTGGTCGAGTCGCTGGTCGCCGCTGGTTTCCGCGCTCACCACGGCGTCCCCGCCAGAAATCATGCCATGAAACAGCGTCGCCTCCGGACGCACCCTCATGCCATATAAGGCACGACTTAGCCCTGTGGCCGCGTGGTACAGCACGTCGCTGCCCTCGATTAGCCCCGCCGCTACTCCATCGGCTTCGGTGCTGCGTTGCAAGTGCAGCGCGATCAGGTCGAAAGCTTCTTCCAGATCAATCTCATTCTTCTGGATCATGGCGGGAAGGTCACCAATCAGCGCGCGCAACTGTGCCGGCGTCACCGCCAACGGCAGGTCGTCGGATGCTTCCGCAGAAGTATCCACTGCCGCTTCCAGCGCCGTCGCACTTTCGTCACGCTGGAGCACAAACGCGCTCTCGATCAGCTTCTGCAGTTGCTCCCGTCCGAGTTGTAGGGGTTGGCTCATGGTTCAGTAAGTGGTCGGTAAATTGTTGGGGAACCATGCGAGATTATCGCTCGCCGATCGCTGGCCTCTTCCGGGATTCGTCCGGGATTCGTCCTAGCTTGATACAAGCATATTCAAATTCCGTATCAGCAGCATCGCACCGAAGCCGCAATCAGAGCAACCCGGAAGTGAAATTTCTTCCAGCCAGAAGGACGCACCTTGCTCGTGAGTAGCCAGCGTGAACCCAAGGCAAGCAGTCTGCGAGCCTTGAATGGTTGCGCTAGCCGCCGAAGACGGATGCCAGCATTCTCACTGAACTGTTGGCAAAGCTTTGGCGACGCCTTGGCAAACTCGTAACGGACTCGCAACGAACTCGCAAGCAGCTCCCAATGAGTTCTTTAAGACGCTGGATGATTCGGGGCAAGAACGGGGATACGGGCAGACAATACGGGCATCGCCGCCCACATCGGGAACGAAAAACGGCCCAAAACGGGAATTCTCAGAGCTTTCTAAGGGGCATACCCATCCGTGACCTATGACTAACCTCATTGTTTTCAACAAAACCGCACCCTCACAAAGGTTTGGCGAAACTCTTGCAAGGTATTAGTCCAGTCGTGCAGTCAGGGGTACGGTACCCGGCAACGGTTGCCTAGCCTCAAACCTAGCCGGTTCGCCGGCCACAGGAGCTAAGTCGCATGGTGGACCTGAACGAAGTCAAGATCACTCCCCGCGACGAGCAGGTGTTGAAACTGCTCGTACTCGGTTGCAGCAACAATGAGATCGCTCTCGAGCTGAAGATTAGCCCGCGGACGGTCAAACAACATTTGCGCACGCTCTTTCTGCGTGCCGGAATCCGTGACGGCCGCAAACGCGTCAAGCTGGCCACGGCAATGTTTATGAAGGAGAGAGCACAATGGCCCCTCGGAACCAACTAACGCGCAAAGAAGCTCAGGTGGCGACCTTGGTGTGGCAGGGTCTTACCAACAAAGAAGTCGCCCTGACCATCCACACTTCTGAACAGGTGGTGAAAAATTACCTGCGCAGCATCTTCGACAAGATTGGGGTATGGAGCCGCTTGGAGCTGGCCATGTATGTGGCTCAGCACGGGGGTGACAACTGGCTGCTGGAAAGTCCGCATGCGCCGCTAGCAGCCATTCTGCCCGCCGCTCTGCCGTCGCAGTTGACGAACGGCGGCGTAGCAGAACTGCCCACCTTGGCCGAAGAGGCTGCCCGCTCCCGCGCAGCGGGAGTGTAGCGCGCTACCACCTGTGCCCGCCACCACGCCGCGCCAGCTCGCTAGGGGCTGGCGCGGGCCAACCCCTACCGGATGGTGAGCGAGATGTTGCGGGTGAGCGAATGGGTGGGGCTGCTGACAACGATGCTGCCGGTGGAGGCACCTGCCGGGATGACAGCGGTGAGGTAGGTGTCCGAGGTGACGGTGAAGCTGGTTGCCGCCACTGAGCGCCGCCAAGCTGAACTGGGCGGCGCGGCGGGCGAGGAAGCCGCCGCCTAGCCACCGCATCCTAGGGAGAAGCCAGAGGTTCTCCCCGTGATAGACGCTTTGTGGCTCGGCGCTCAGCATGGGGCACGCCGCTCAAGAATTGAGTACCAACCCTATCTTCCTTCTTGCCAACAATCTTCGTTCGGCTCTGTTCCACTAGCGTAGCCTAAGATAGCCTCACTTGTTCGCCGCAAGGTGGGCGCGGCTTCTCTGGAGTCCCGGTCTGGCGTACCGCATAACAAACAGAGGTGACCGGATGAGAACCATGATTGTATTGTTGTGCCTATGCGAGAGTTTCCTCGCCATGTCTTTAGCGCAAGGTCCAGCGGCGGGCCACAGTGTTCGGCAAGGAACATCGGTTTCCTTGCCTACTGTGAACTTACTCGAAGAACTGCAGATCAAGGGGCCAGATGCCATTTTTAGCGCAACTTCGGGGATGAACTTTGGCGGCCTCGGGGAAGCGCAATCCGGGAACTTCAGCAAGCCCGATCCCACGGTTGCAGTTGGATCTGGTTATGTCGTTCAGGTGGTAAATAAGGAATACGAAGCATGGAGCAAAGTTAGTGGCGCGGTATATATAGCTCCGACGCAGCTCTCAACGATTTGGCAGGGCTTAGGCTCCGGAAATTTCGCTCAAGTCCTAGTACCAATGCTGAGGTGAAATTCGATCAACTCGTCAATCGATGGGTCATTCTTGGCAGGGGACTGCACAATGATGGTGCGCCGGGACTTGATTTGGCCTGCGTTGCCGTGTCACAGGGCAGTGACCCAAAGGGCCCATTCAATCTGTATTCGTTTGACATGGGGCTGCAGCAATTCAACATCGGAAACTACTTTCTAGACTACCCTAAATTGGCGGTGTGGCCGGACGCGTACTATATTTCAGCGGACGTAGCGCTGAACTCCTTGAGTGGTTGGGTTTCCGGCTCGCTGATTTGTGCGCTGAATTCCGCCGCGATGCAGTCTGGTCAGACCGCGACACAGGTTTGCTTTTACACCGGGCCGTTTTCTGGCGGTGTCGCGCCCTACTACAGTCTACTTCCTGCAGAACTCCGCGGGAACACTCTTCCTCAGCCAGGCGAAACGGAGTTCGTTATGGCTCAAGGAATCGGATCTGGCGCGCTGCTCTGGACGTTTCACGTTGACTTCTTGAATACGGCTAACTCCACGTTTACGGGACCCACGACGTTGGCCACGGGAGGCTTCACCCGTGCCTGTGGCGGAGGGAGCTGCATTCAGCAGCCTGAAACATCGCAGGTTCTTGATTCTGTGGGCGACCGGGTGCTGCAACCCTTGGTTTACCGGAACTTCGGTGATCACGAGTCACTTGCGTTTTCCGAGGGCTATTCGGCTACAGGCTCAACCACTGGACAGACCGGGATTCAGTGGTATGAACTGTGGAATCAGTTGGGGACGTACTCGGTGCATCAGAACGGGCAGGTGACTGTCAACGACAACAACTACCGTTGGATGCCAAGCATCTCCATGGATAAGGCTGGTGACATCTCAGTCGGCTACAGTGAATCTTCAGGCACTGTTTACCCATCGCTGTACTACAGCGCCCGGTTGGCCTCAGACCCTCTCAACACCATGGAGCCGGAGGCCCTGATTATTTCCGGAACTGGTTCTGACACAATCACACCAAGGTGGGGAAGCTACTTTGCCATGACGGATGACCCGAGTGACGATTGCACGTTCTGGTTCACGGGTGAGTATTGGCCGAGCGGGTCAAACTGGGCAACGCAACTGGCATCTTGGTCTTTCCCCTCCTGCACTTCTGCGATCGCACCGCACATAACTGTTATAGGCTCAAGCGGGATTACCAAGGGTGGTTTCGGCTCGGCGATCACCGTTACCGGCACGAGCTTCGGCAACAGTCAGGGCACTAGCACTGTATCCATCGGAGGGGCTTTGGGTACCGTGACATCATGGCAAGCTGGCACAATTGTCTTTAATGTGCCAGCGACAGCACCGATCGGCAATCAGTACATCATTGTCAATGTTGGGGGTGTGGCGAGCAATGTCGCCTTGTTCATTGTACTGACAACTCCATCCATCACAAGCTTGACCGATGCAAATGGCAACGCAGTCTCATCAATCTATGCAGGATTCCTCCTGTATATCAATGGCACTGGCTTTGAGACCTCGTCGAACGGCAGGCTTTACATCGGCGGAGCATCAGTTGGCTACGCATCCTGGAGTCCAACACAAATTACGGTGAATGTACCAGTCGGACTGACCATTGGAGTGGATGCACTGCAAGTCAGAAATAATGATGGAGCGTATAGTACGCCCGTCAATGTGACATACTTGCAAAGCCCATCGATCAGCGTGGCTTCTACCGGGCCGCCGAGTTACAAAGGAAGCGGGCCGAGGGGAACGGCAGTTATCCTGACGGGTTCAAATTTCGGGAATTTGCAGTGCAGCCCTCCCACGCCTTGCAGCACAGTGACGTTCACAAGTGGGTCAACGGTGATCACCGCAACACCAACAAGCTGGTCGAACACAAGCATCACGGTGCCAGTGCCTAGCAATGCACCCATTGCAGCCAATTCAATGGTGGTGACGGTTAACACAGTGCCTAGCAACCCGGCTCAATTTGTAGTGACAAATTGACGCGAGGTTGCACGATTCAACTGCTGAAGGGCAAAGACGCCAACGAGGAGGTATGCCCAGGCGAAATAGCGATCCTCGAGTGATGGAAACAGGACAAAGCGCGCGGTGGCTGCGAGGATCGCAGACCACAACGCGCTTTTCCACAAGGAATTCTGGCCGCAGCGTTGAATAACGACTGCGCCCGCGAGCAGCGCGATGGTGAGATGTGAGTGAGCCACACCATCGCGAAGCCCTTGAGACAGAGCGCCAAAATACTCATTGAACGTGACGTAATGAAGTGACTCAACCGGATCCCGACCTCCGATGAAACTGTGGCGAAAGAGCACGATCCAGCCATAGTTTCCGGCGACGCGATTGATTCCCAACACGCTTGCAACTGCAAAAGTGCATCCTGCAAGCGTTACCCGCCAGTCAAGTGAACGGTGCAGCGCCAAGAGGGTGAGAAACGCAAGTACAAACAGAACGTTATCGGTGCGGATCCAAACTGATGCGGCAAGCAAAATGACGCCGGGCACCCTCCATCTTGTATTCAAGATGAGGAGGCAGGCACCAAGGAGCGTCGCCGTCGAGAGTGCATCGGGCGTTCCCCGGCGGGCCAACTCGAGGGAAAACGGCGCCATCGTAAGCAAGAGGCCCAGCCAAATTCGCTTTGTTCCGAGAATGACAATTACGCCAAGTGCGACGTAGGAGAAAGTGGAAACGGCCCTGATCGCCTGCTGGTAGCCAAGGCCAGCTCCATGGATCACTGAAATGGCTGCAATGTAGGCAGGGCGGATGGCGTAGAACGGATATTGATGCTGCATTAACTCCGGAGTCTCGATCAACGAACTCGCTTCGGCGCGAGCAGACGCATGTCGGACGGATTGGTGCACATCGACCAGCGCCTGGCCGCTCTGTGAGCGCAGAATGGCCTCGTAGATGTAGCGGTCGAAATCCTCCGTCTCCGGCTTAAGGAACGACGCCAAAGCGAGCCCCACAAGAACGAGCAGAGCCAGCGAGAATTGGAGGGCGCGGTAGCGAGGTTTTAGATTCATGCGGGTCATTTCTTGTGAGCTAAGTACCCTCGACCGTAGTTTAACAGTCGCCTCCGGTCACCCGGCCCGAAGCCGCGGTCTGAGCGGGTGCGCAACCATGAACCACTCGAGGTACGCTACGGCAACCATTTTCTCTCCAAACCGCTGCGATCGTCCGGCAGTAGATACAGAGGTCATCCTTGTGACTTGGCTCCCGCGCATCGTCGCTGGCCAGTCGAAGCGTGGGTGTGGGCGTCGAGCAGACTCATTGTGACCCACTCTGCAATTCACAATATCCCTATGGTAGCCCTCGTGGGAGCACAGCAAGACCACGCTCGTGGACGCCATGCTCAAGCAGAGTGGGCAAAGAGAGAGCGTGCGCGAGAGAGGAAGCGCATGGGACTGATACCTCTTGCGTGAACTCGGTTCGGCGCTCTCGTACTGCGTCGCAGTGGGTGTGTGCTGGATCAAGCGGTGCCGTCAACCACCACCCTACCTTGCACCCTACATAGACGACGATTGCGTGGCTGGCGTGGCTGCGGGGGTGCTGCCGTCTTGTTTCGGCGCGTACTTGGAGGCGCACTTGGCCTGAATCTGCTTGGCGTGGAATACGCCGTCGCGGCCATAGCCGCCCATAGCGAGAGCCTGCGCGTTGTCTTTGAATGTGTCTGGCGGCGGCTCCATACCAGAATAGCTGACGTTCACGGTCTCCTCGGTGCCGGTGGCCGGATCTTTCTCGATGAGTGTGAATTCCACGTGGGAGTGGCCATTGCCGTCATCGCGGCGCACGATGGAGCCGGGCACCACGCTGCCAGCTACACGCAAGTGCTTGGTATAGATATCGCCACTGGAGGCTTGCTGATGCAACTCTTTGATGGTGACGTAGTAGTCCTTGCTCTCTTGCACGCCGGTAAAGGCGAGGTAGCTGAGGCCAAGTACGATGATGGCGGTGACTGCTCCGAACTTTACATATTTGCTGACGCTGGCTGACATAAGAGTGCCCCTCGTTGCGACCAAAGCCGCGATGACTGCTATAGGTAGTGTGCTGTGTAGCGGTAGGGGGGGTCAAGCACGGAGGTCACACGGTTTCGCTTTTATTTTGCTTTATTACGACTATTTAGGCCGTAACGTTGGCGCTCGCCTCCTCCGATACAATATAGAGAGTTGCAGGCGAGTTTCGCCAGCAAGAAACCCGCAGTGGATTGGACACCATGATTCATCCTTGGCACGATGTAACGCCCGGCGACAAGCTGCCGCAAGAGTTCCAGACGATCATTGAGATTCCGTTTGGATCGAGCGTGAAATATGAACTCGACAAGACCAGCGGCCTCATCAAGCTGGATCGGGTGTTGTATTCGGCGGTGTACTATCCGGCGAATTACGGTTTCATTCCGCAAACGCTGGCCGAAGACGATGATCCGCTGGACGTTTTGGTATTTTGCCAGGAGACCGTAGTGCCGCTCACCATTATTCAGGCGCGCTGCGTCGGCATCATGACAATGATTGATGGCGGAAAGAACGACCATAAGATCATCGCTGTGGCCACCAAGGACCCGGAATTCAACAGCTATAAAGACATTTCCGAGATGCCAGACCATCGCATGCTGATGCTGCGCCGCTTTTTCCAGGATTACAAGCAACTGGAAGGCAAGGCGGTGGAAGTGGAAGAAGCAGAATCCGCCAAAAAGGCGTACGGAGTAATCGAAGAAGCCTTGCTGCGTTATAGCGAAGAGCGTCGGCGCGGATTCAAGGGAGTTGGGGTCTAGCCTCGGCTAAGGCTCAAGATGCGTCTCGATTGGAGGCCCATCGCAGAATATGCTGCAAGATGGATGGCGCAAACGCGCGGAGGATCCCGCCCCGCACCTCTGGTTCTGCGGTGCGCGGCACGGGATGTTCTGTTGCTGCATCCTCACTGCGCTGTTTTGCGCGCTGCGATTAACGCTTTGCCGCACGGACTGCCTTTTCCGCAGTGCTTTGGCACCCATAAGACGCTCAAGCCGTCCTAATCTTTTTCCACTATTGGCGCTCACCGCACCGTTCCGTACACTTCCCTGACGTTTCCATACTAGCGAGAACTGCAAGAATTCAGGAGAGCGCGCGCGAATGGCATCTACCGCAACCACTGCCACCAACGGACCCGGATGGGCTTCTGCTGCAGAGCTATCTTCAGGTGCAATCTCCGCCCGCCACACTATTGTGGCGCTTGTGATTCTGGCCATCATCGGCGGATATTTTTGGCAGCAGTCGCGGTATCCGGCGTTGCTGAAAAAGCTGAACAAGGGAGCAAGCGTGCAGGTGAGGGGCGCCATCACCTTTGACGACGTGGTGGCGGTTGACCCGGCAATGCCGCTGGCGCAACGCGTGGGCTATACGGCAGTCAACTGGGTGGTTGCCAACAAGCAGGGCATGACCTTCGGCTTTCTCTTCAGCGCGGGCATTCTGTTACTGATTCCGCTGCTGCAACGTTTTCGGGGCAGCAACCCTTACTTAAACGTAGTGGTGGGCACGCTAACCGGAATTCCGCTGGGCGTATGCGCAAACTGCGTGGCCCCGGTGGGCCAGAGTCTGTACCAGTCGGGCATTAGCAAAGAGTCCACTCTGGCGACGATGGTCAGCTCGCCGACGCTGAATCCGGTGGTGTTGGCGATGGTGTTTGCATTGTTCCCGCTGCCGGTGGCAGGGTTGAAGATTGGATTGGTGTTGCTGATTTTGTTTGGCGCACTGCCGCTGCTGTTTGCGAATCAAGCGGCGGCGGAGCCGCGGGTGTGCGAGCTAAAGCTGTCGTCGCCGAAAGACGCGCAGCCTACTTGGGGCGAGGCAATCTGGTCGTCACTGGTGGCCTTCAGCAAAAACCTTTGGTACATGATTCGCACCGCATTGCCTCTAATGGTACTGGCGGCGCTGCTGGGCGCTCTGGTGATTGAGTTGTTGCCGCGCAACCTGCTGACCGCGCTGCCGGTATCGTTCCTAGGAATTCTGGTGATGGCGATTGTTGCCACCTTCTTGCCCGTGCCCATGTCGTTCGACGTATTTGCATCATTTGTAGCATGGAAGAGCGGCGTGCCCCTGCCCTACGTAGTGACCATGTTGTGCACTCTGGGTGCCTACAGCGTGTATTCGCTATTGGTGACCGGGCGCAACCTGAGCTGGAAGACGGCGGGGACGATGTATGGGCTGGTTGCGGCGGGCGGAATCGTGGCAGGTGTCATCGCTATGACGCTGCTGTAGAGTTTTTGCGGTTCGGTGATATCCTTAACCTTTCGGGGAGCTCTGGTAAGGAGCTGAGACACCACACCGCTTTTGTAGGTTTGTGTACGTGGGAACCCTTTGAACCTGATCCGGGTTATGCCGGCGTAGGGAACGAAAGCCGTCTCTGCTCAACTCACTGTTTGCTCCCGGCATCCCAGCCGCACGCAGGAGCGCGTTTTATGTCTGACACACCGAACCACAGCAACGGAAATTCTTCTTCCCTGGGAGTTGCAAACCCCGCCAGCTATGACGTGCCCCAACCGCGCGCCGAATGGCTGCGCCAGCGCAAGGCCGCGTTGGCCGGAGCCAACGGCAGCGCCAATTTTTCGCAGATGCACTTCGCCCGCAAAGGCGTAATCACCGAAGAGATGCAGTACATCGCAGCGAAGGAGAAGATTACCGCCGAGCTGATACGCAGCGAAGTGGCGCGCGGGACGATGATTATCCCAGCTAACATTAATCACCCCGAACTCGAGCCGATGGCAATTGGTGTGGAGTCGCTGTGCAAGATTAACGCCAACATCGGCAATTCTGCGGTGACCTCCGAAGTGCAGGAAGAGTTGAAGAAACTGCATACCGCCGTACACTTTGGGGCCGACACAGTGATGGATCTTTCCACCGGTGGCAACATCCACGAGATTCGCGAGGCCATTCTGCGGCACTCGCCAGTGCCAATCGGCACGGTGCCGATCTATGAGGCGATCTCTCGGGTGAGGCGCATTGAAGACCTGAATGCCGCGCTGATGTTGGAAGTAATTGAAGAGCAGGCGGCGCAGGGTGTGGACTACATGACCATCCACGCTGGGGTGCTGGTGCAGTATCTGCCCATGGTATCGTCGCGCATCACTGGCATTGTAAGCCGCGGCGGCGCGATTCTGGCGCAGTGGATGGCTCACCACCACAAGCAGAACTTCTTGTATGAATGCTTCGACGATATCTGCAAAATCTTCAAAAAGTATGATGTATCGTTTTCGCTAGGAGATGGATTGCGTCCCGGCTGCGTGGCCGATGCCAGCGATGCAGCGCAGTTTGCTGAACTAAAGACGCTGGGCGAACTGACCAAGGTTGCTTGGGAACATGATGTCCAGGTGATGATTGAGGGCCCGGGTCACGTTTCTATGGATAAGATCAAAGAGCAAGTAGAGATGGAGCACAAGCTTTGTTACGAAGCTCCGTTCTACACGCTCGGCCCCCTGGTAACAGATATCGCGCCGGGCTATGACCATATTACTTCGGCGATTGGCGCGGCTATGATTGGTTGGTATGGCGCCGCGATGCTCTGTTATGTAACTCCGAAGGAGCACTTAGGCCTGCCTAACGCGAAAGACGTGAAGGACGGCATGATCGCCTACAAGATCGCAGCTCATGCTGCGGATATAGCACGGCACCGGCCCGGAGCCCAAGATCGTGACGACGCGTTAAGTTATGCACGCTACACCTTCGATTGGGAAAAGCAGTTTGCCCTTTCCCTCGATCCCGAGACGGCACGCGCCATGCACGACGAGACCTTGCCGGAGGAACAGTACAAAGAAGCCGCCTTCTGCTCCATGTGCGGCCCTAAGTTCTGCTCTATGAACTATTCGTCGAAGGTAGATGAGTACAACAAGCAAGTACACGGGTTGGAGAAGAAAGACTACTCCGAGCTAGTGGACCGGCTAGTAACGATTAAGTAGTTACTGATGAGTACAAACACGCAGGGGCCAAGGCTCCTCCGTGTTTGCATGGCGCCACTTACATTTGCCGCTGCCATAGCTTGCCTTCGCGGGTAGCTACATAGAGTGTTTCTCCTATGGAGGCCATGCCCACGACGTGCTCGGCGAAACCGTAGTGGTGCCACGGCACGTCGCCGCCCACCGGGTCACGCCAGTGCAGATTGTCGTCGGCAGTGACGCAAAGTAGCTTGCCACCGGCGGCGGCGAGGCCAACTACAGTCATGGCATGGCCCAGATCCTCCCACGGCACATCATAATCCACCGGCGTGCGGCACCACAGCTTGTTGTTGGTCGTGGTCGCGTAGAGTACTCCATTCAGCGCGGTCATGGCCGAAATCAACTCGGCGTGACCAATTTCCTGCCACGGCAGGTCAAAACCATCCGGCGAGCGCTGCCACAATCTACCGAACTGCGTGGCGCAGTAAAGCAAGCCATTGGTGGCGGCCAAGCCTACTACACTATCGGCATGGCCCATGTCTTCCCATGGAATGTCGTGGGTCACGGGGTCGCGGCGCCACAACTTGTTGTTCGCGGTGGTGCAGTAAAGCTTGCCGTTCCAGGAGGTCATGCCCGTGACGAGTTCAGCATGGCCGATCTCTGTCCAGCCGGGATCCAGTAAGTTGATGTGGCCTTGAATGAAGATTTCATCTACATCCGTTGTAAGGGGCCCGCGATGGCCATACCACAGAAATGACCAAGCTCCCTCGTAGTTATCCAAGGCTTTAGTCGGGAAACTGTCACGGTTGTCCGGATTCAGCAGAACATATTTGGAGGGTAGATAGCTAAGCTGCGAGTTGGAGTACGCCGCGACCGTCACGCGGGGATAAGGCCAGATGCCGCGAATTACCGGGCCAAAATCCATTGTAACTTCATGGGAACTGGCCAAAAGGTACCACTGATTCGGAGAGGTGCCTATGCGGATGCCCTGCAGCTGAGTGGGCAAAGAGTCCGGCGGGCCGTCGCGAAAGGCGCTCATGTACGATTCCCATCGCTCAATGAGTTCCGGGTACGCGGGGTCGTTCCTCTCGGCACCCACTGCTTGTGCCCACTGGAGAGTTGCCGGGAACGTCTGCGTATCGAGTGGTTGGAACGGCAGGTTGACGGACTGCAACCAAGCGTCAACCGCACCTTGCAGCGTAACCATAGGGCGGCTTAGTACGACATTTACATCGGCTGCCAACTGCAGCCCCACAGAGTCAACATCTTTCGCGACGGTAGCGCTACCGGGGTTGCAAGTGCCAGCATAGCCTTGCATGAACATTGCAATGCCGCCCTGCTTTTCAAGCTCAGTCCGTGTTACCCCCGGAAAATCCGAATACACGTAGTTAAGGACATCGCGACATACAGGATGACACCCGGCGAAGAATACGATAGCAATCACCGGCCGATGAAAATCATGCAGGCCACTATGGGCGCGTGGATTTACTACCTTAAGTACATCAAGCGTAGGGTCATAGGTACTAGGCAGACCGTGCATCGGGAAATGGCGATCGTTGCCAATATTTGTAGCTCCCCGCCCCCAAGATATCTCAGCCGTTTGTAAGTTTCTAAATGCGTCGTCAATCACACCGACAATCTGGTCAGAAAGAAAACTGTAATAAGTGGGGTCAATGTAGCCTACTCCCTTTTGCCAGCTTGGGATGCTTGCCGGTACGGGCGCACCATGAGTGTGGCTCACATTGATGCAAACGTATTCCCCTGCAATACCGTGGGTCGCCTTTACGCGCTCACGCACGGCCGCCGTCATCGCCGGATCAAGCGCGCCAATATCCACGCTTACCAGAATGACGGTACTCTCCGCGTCATCGCGAATCACCAGTGCGCGAGTGCTAATCAGGTCATTCACCCCTTGACAGGGATATTCTCGCGTCCCCATGCCCCAGAGCCAAATGCGCTTCGCGATAATCAGTTCCACTGAAGGAGTAATATCTCTGACAGCGGCGCCTGCTTTGTAGTAAGCCATGTTGTTTATGTGCCTCTCCCAAGCAAATATGCACTGCCTAGAACTATCTTTTACTTCACTCGTTCCAATGCTGCCGTCGCACGCTTTAGTGCGGATGTAAGTTCAGCTAGCTGCTTCTCTGCCGTTGCCATATCGCCTTTGTCAATCGCTTCGTTCACGCCGGGGATGACCACCGCTGCATAGCCCGTATACTGCCCCGGCGCATAGATGGCGTGTTTGAACCATGGGCGATTGGGCAGGCCTTCGGGTAGAAGTAACTCGTGCTCGGCGTCGCGCAGAGACCGATTCAGGCGCGCGGCCTCAGATTTACTTGTATGCGACTCAGCGCGCATGGCTTCGCGTTCCGCAGCCAAAGCCTTCTGCCCGGCCAGCGCGAAGTTCATTGCAGCTTCGCTTGCGGCAGTAAAGTCCAAAGCTTTGGAGGCACCGCCTGCGCCACTCTCTTTTACTGAGTTAGCTACCGTCTTCTTCTTCGCGGTTTCTAGATAGATAGAGATTTCTTTGCCATATTCCTCGTAGTCATAAGGCAGTACGTCCGCGTCGGCCATGCGGATGACTTCGATGCCGAACAGACGTGCCATCTCCTGCTCGTACTTAAACTCCGGGTCGGCGAACTTAGTAAACCATTGGTAGTTATCGAATACGGAATGGTAAACGCCATAGGGGCCGTTAGAGCCGATGTCAGTGGAAGGCACACCAAGGTGCTGAATAAAGGCGGTATAGTCTGAGCCGCTGCCTAAATCGCCCACGGGCAGGTCATCCTTCACCTTCGCGTTAGGCTCAGTCCGGTTGGTGCCGGGACCGGATGTGGGATTTTCCCCGCGCTCCATTTCGGCTTTACGCTCAGCCTTTTGCCACACCTCATACATCGTGCCGCCATCGGGGCTAGATACTGCCTTAGTAGCTTCGCGTACAAACGCCTTAAGACTTGGCACGGCGGATGCGCCGAAGCGCGGGCCGGAGACAGCCACATCCATGTTGAAGTATGCGGCGGCATTGCCGAGTTCACCTGCATACTGCTCCACCCATTCAGTGGAACCCATCAGGCCTTCTTCCTCGGCGTCCCAACTGCCAAAGACGATAGTGCGCTTGGGCTTCCACCCGGTTTTCAGCAATTCGCCGATGCCGTGCACCGATTCCAGCATGGCGGCCGTGCCGCTGTTGGGGTCCACCGCTCCATACACCCAAGCATCGCGGTGATTGCCAGCGACTACCCATTGGTTGGGCTCTTCACTGCCGCGCACCTTACCGATCACGTCCCAAATGGTGCGAAACTGGTAGTCCATCTTGATGTGCATCTTGACGCGTACCGGGCCGGGGCCTACGTGGTACGTAAAAGGCAACGCGCCTTGCCAGTCGCGTGGCGACTCCGGCCCGCCGAGGTTTTCCAGAAGCGGGCGGGCATCCGCATAGCTGAGCGGCGTGGTGGGAATCTTAGGAAAGGCGGAAGCGTTTTCGGGCTTCAGGCGTTGGCTGGCGGGCAAGTCCGGAGTGGAAGCGACGCCAGGGGTGGTGGGGTCGCCGGGATACTGGAACATATAACCGACCGAGCCGCGCTGCACCGCGCTATCCGGGCGCCACGGGCCTTTGGGATACTTGTCGCCGCGAGCCCAACCATCGTCAGCGGGGTCAGAGTAAATGATGACGCCGGCGGCGCCATGCTCCTGCGCGACAAACGATTTGACTCCGCGAAAGTTCTGACCATAGCGGACAAGGATGATCTTGCCGCGAACATCTACCTTAAGTTCGTCTAGCTTCTTAAAGTCTTCGGGGCGGCCATAGTTGGCGTAGACGATGTCGGCTTCCACGTCGCCTGAGGGTGAACTGCCGTTATAGCCGGGCAGCACGCGAGGGTCGTCTTGAAAGCGGTCGCCCTCCACATGCTCGGGCGTAGGGCCGTGCATCTTCAGGCCCGCCGGGGCAACGGCGTCCACGCTGAGCTCGAGAGGGTAGTTGAGCCACACTTTGTATTCGACGATCTCGGTGTCGAGTCCCGCTTCGCGAAATTTGGCGGCAACATAGTCGGCGGTAGTTTTGTCCTCTGGGGAGCCGGCAATGTGCGGAGCTTGAGTGAGGATGCGCAGGTGCTCGCCCGCGAGTTTGGCATCCGGTGCCTTCAGGAACACGGCCTCGCGGTCATGCTCTGCGGCGGGATTTTGGAAGCCGAAGATTGCAGAGGCTGCCGAGGTAGAAGCTGAGTCAGTTGCGGCGCGCGGTGCGCTGCTGGCCTGCCAATGGAAGAGCAACAATATTGTGAACACGGCGGCAAACAACTTCATGGGGCTCCCATAACCACAGGCGATGGATCGCATTCGACGGAACAAGGAAGGATACCTGACGGCGGGGCTGGAAGGAAATTGAGGCAGCAAGAATGGGTTGGCGAGTTGGATACAGTTGTGCGAGTGGCGCTGCCACAGCAATCAGCGTTTTCGCGCCAGCGCTCGATTTTTTCATCAGTTCACCCCGCACGCGCATAGCCTCGCAAATCCTCACCCCGGCTTCGCTTTTGTGCCGGGCTCAATGCAACGGTGCCTGCGGGGTCAAGGCTGGAATCACAGGAAACAGGAGCGCGCCCGCGCCGCTAGGCGACGGAGAAAGCGGTACCTTGAACCTTCCGCCAAACAGGTGGTGTTCGTCTTCGCCATGGGTGGTCTTCTTGCCCGTACCGCGCGGCTTGGGCTGTACTTCTTCCGCCGCTTGCGGATCGCCCCAAATGCCGGTGACTTCGATGGCGTTGGCTGCAAGTGCACCGCTGGCTGGGCCACCACTTCCCTTCCGTGTAGTATTCGCTCCGGGCGTTACCGCTGGCGCGAATGGCGTCGCGGGGGCCACTGCCCCCGCCGCTGCCGCTGCCCCTGCTTGCGCTTCGCGTTTCTTCTTCTTTTCCACGTAGGCCTTGATGACCTGACTGGCAATGCGGGCGGCCAGATAGCCGTGCTCGCCCTGCTCAATCAGCACCGCCACCGCAATCTCCGGATTGCGGCGCGGAGTAACGCCGGCGAACCAACCGTTATCTTTCAAGCTGGCTCCGCCGCCAGCGCGCTTCTTAAAGTCGTTGCTCACGGTTTGGGCGCTGCCTGTTTTTCCGGCAAAATCAATCCCCGGCAAGTGCGCGCTATTGGCCGTGCCTAGCGGCCCTACCACTTCACTCATGGCGTCGGTAATGCGTTCCCAGTCCGTCTGGTCCAGCGGAATCCGCACTTCTTCGGGCTGGTCGCTTTGGGGCTTGAATTCATCACTAAATTGATCGAGGGCCACCACGTGTGGCCTGCGTAACACACCACCGTTGGCGATGCCGCCAATGGCGCGCACCAGTTGAATCGGGGTAGTGGCCACCGCGCCTTGGCCGATTCCCACCGAGATGGTTTCGCCCGCATACCACTTCTGGTGGAATAGCCGCAGCTTCCACTCTTCGCTCGGCATGGTGCCGGAGACTTCCTGTGGCAGGTCAATCCCAGTCTTTTTCCCCAGACCAGCTTGGCCTGCGTAGTCGGCAATCTTGTTGATGCCTAGCCGTTCGGCAAGCGTATAGAAGAACACGTCGCAAGATTGGAAGATGCCTTTACTCAAATCCACCACGCCGTGGGTGCGATGCTCGGCTTGCACCCAGCACTTAAAGTAGCGTCCGTAAAATACGCCTCCGCCGCCGCAATTTACCTTCAAGTTTTGCGCTATGCCTTCGTGCGTCCCCGCCGCCGCCATGATGATCTTGAAGACCGACCCCGGTGCTAACTGCGCCTGAATCGCCTTATTCAGCAGCGGCTTGGTCGGGTCGGTGACCAGTGCATTCCACTGATTGCTGGAGATCTTCACCGCGAAATCATTGGGGTCAAAAGTTGGCCGGCTCACTAAGGCTAGAATCTCGCCAGTGCGCGGATCCATGGCCACAACCGCGCCGTTCTTATCGGCCAACGCCTGCTCGGCAGCGATCTGCATATCAATATCAATGGTCAGTTTGAGCGCGTGGCCGGGTACGGCGGGGGTTTCATCGAGTCGTCCCACTTCCCGCCCGTGACTGTTCACGATGGCGCGTCGTTCGCCATTGGTTCCAGCGAGCCAGCGGTTATACTGCCGCTCTACGCCGGTGATGCCCACTACGTCGCCAGAGTTGTAGAACTCCCACTGCGGCTGGTTCAGCATCTGTTCGCTGACCTCGCCCACATAACCAATCAAGTGCGCGGCAAATCCATTTTTGGGATACAGCCGCCGATGCACCATGATGGTTTCCAGCTCAGGCAGTTCATTGCGATGCGATTCGATGAACGCCAACTCGTCGGGTGTGATGTCGTCCTTGATAAAGATGGGTTCATACGGGGGCATGGAAGCCGACCGCCGAACCCGCTCGCGAACCACGCTGGCATCCATGTGGAGGCCTTCGGAAATCAGCGTCGCGTCGGCTGAGAGGTCACGGCCAGTGTCGCGCACCAACAGCACGCTGAATGAAGGATAGTTATCTACGATGGTGCGGCCTTCGCGATCCACAATCTTGCCTCGTGGCGCTAGGATGGGTACCTGTCGCACCCGGTTCTGCTCGGCCAGACTTGCGTAATAGCCGCTGCGCATCACCTGCAAGCGCCATAAGCCATAGCCGAGAATCAGAAAGATGACGAGGATAGCCCACTGCGCCCCGGCAAGCCGGGTGGCCGAGACTTTGAGTTGGCGTGCAAAGCGAGCCATAGGACGATGTGCACCGCGTTGAGTAATTCGCTTCTTAAATCACTTCGTGAGTTGCTGACCGTGAATTGGTTCGCGAATGCTGGTTCTCGAATGCTGATTCGCGTTGTTAATAAATTCGTTTGCGCAATCGGTCTAGCACAGCAAACAACAGCGCACCCACCACTCCATTCACGATGGCCGCTCCGAGCACATAAATCCGCAAAGGATACGGCTGCCCCACCATTCCGCGCAGTACTACCGCATACACCGCTTGATGCAGCAGGTAAAACACTATCGTCAGCAAAAAACGAGCCAGGGGGTTTTCCAGATCAATCCGCGCACCGAGCGACGACGCCACATAACCTACTACAGTCTTGGAGATGCCGAAGATGCCGATAAGCCGTCCACTCATGGCATCTTGAATCAGGCCGAGGATGCAACCGGTCATCATGCCACCCACAGGCGAGCGGCGAGCCAACGCAAAGTAAATCGTCACCAGCAGTGGCAGATCGAAGTTAGAAAAAAATGACGAAAGTAGCGGCAACGTCCACTGCGCGGCCAACGCCGCTGCGGTCACAAAGATGACTGCAAACCAGTTGTAGCGATACACCTCAATCTTTTCGCGCTCCAGTAAGGATGCCATCTAGTGTGGCCTCCCTTCGGTTTGCGGTTTAGCTTGGGGCTTTAACGGCGGCTTGGGTTCCACGACTTGTGGCTTCACCACTCCCGTCCTGGTGGCGCTTGCATGCCCGAGCTTGCCTGCAACCGCACCGGTGCCGTCTGAAACCGCGCCGCCCTTCCCTGCGGCCGCCGCTGCATTCGGATCCACCTTTTGCGGCACCTGCGGAAGCCGCTCCGCCAGCACGTCAATCGCGCGCTGCGTAGAGTTGCCGTCCGCTTGCACCTGCTCTTGCTTGATCTCCGTTACCACCAGCACTTCTTCCAGTTGTCCTAGCCGCGATACTGGCTTTACCCGCACATGCAGAAACACATCCTTCTGCACGGTCGCGCTGGCAATCGTGCCGATCAACAATCCTTTGGGAAAGATGCGGTCGCCGCCGCTGGTCAACACTCGCTCGCCCACCTTCACCGTTTCATCGGCCATCACCTTATCCAGCAGTAGTTCCCCGTTGGCCGAGCCGTGCACCACGCCTTGCAGCCGCGACTCTTCCAAAATTGCGCCTACGCCGCTCGACTGGTCATTCAGCAGCAACACTTGGCTGGACGCCGGGAACACCTCCAGCACTTTGCCTGCCACGCCTTCCGGCGTGATCACAGGCATATCCGGAGCGATGCCATCGCGCGAACCTTTATCAATGTAGATGATGTGCGACTGCTCGGTGCCGCCCGCACCGATAATCTGCGCCGCCAGAGTCTTGGCCACGTATTGCTGGCGAAAACCCAGCAGGGTCTGCAATCGCCGAGCCTGACCGATGTCTTCACTCTGCCGCGATGACTCCAGCCGCAGACCGGCAATCTCTTGCTTCAACCGCTCGTTTTCATCGCGAGTGCCACGCAGATTCACGTATCCGTTCCACACGTCATTGGCCCACTGGATGCCGCCAGCAATGACTTTCTGAAACGGCGTAATCCCAGAGACCACACCGAGTCGGATGATTCGCGCGGGCGTATCTGTGCTGCCCGCAGCGCGGCGTACTTGCACCGCCAACCCCACCACTTGCGCGAATAGCAGCACCACAAACACCGTGACGTTGCGATGGCGGGAGAGAAATGTGTCCATGTGCTTTCAGTCGCTATGTTGCCAACCAGCGAAGCGGTATTGCAGTGAAAAATCGGTCAGAAAATGGCCGGTGCAGCCTGCACCGGCCACCACAAATCTCAGCAGCGGGCCGCTTTTACTCGAAGCGGATCTTGCGCAGCAGGTTGAAGTCACTCAGCATCTTACCCGTGCCCAGCACCACGCTGCACAGCGGATCGTCAGCAATAGAAACCGGCAGGCCGGTTTCTTCGCGGATGCGCTTATCCAGATTCTTAATGAGCGCGCCGCCACCAGTCAGCACAATGCCGCGGTCGCTGATGTCTGCCGAAAGTTCAGGCGGGGTGCGTTCGAGCGCCACGCGAATCGCATTCATGATGGTCGCAATGCTCTCGCTCAGCGACTCCCGAATTTCGCCATCATCAATGGTGATGGTCTTGGGCACGCCTTCAATCAAGTTGCGGCCCTTGATCTCCATGGTCAGCGGCTTATCCAGAGGATAAGCTGAACCAATCTCAATCTTGATGGCTTCCGCTGTGCGCTCGCCGATCAGTAGGTTATATTTACGCTTCAGGAAGTTCATGATGGCTTCATCCATCTGATTGCCTGCCATCCGCACCGAGCGCGAATACACGATGCCGCTCAACGAAATCACCGCGATGTCTGTGGTGCCGCCGCCGATATCCACCACCATGTTGCCGCTGGGTTCAGTGATGGGCAAACCCGCGCCAATTGCGGCGACCATGGCTTGTTCCACCAGAAACACTTCACTTGCCTTGGCGCGGTACGCCGAATCCTCCACCGCGCGCTTTTCCACTTGCGTGATCTCCGACGGCACGCCAATCACAATCCGCGGATGCACCAGCATCTTGCGGTTGTGCGCCTTTTGGATGAAATAGGTCAACATCTTTTCGGTGACTTTGAAGTCGGCAATCACGCCATCCTTCATGGGCTTGATCGCCACGATGTTGCCGGGCGTGCGGCCCAGCATCGCCTTGGCTTCCTTGCCCACCGCTTCCACGTCGCCCGTGTTCTTGTTGATCGCGACAATGGAAGGTTCATTCACCACAATGCCGCGACCGCGCGCATACACCAGCGTGTTGGCCGTGCCCAGGTCAATCGCCAAGTCGCTGGAGAACATGCTGAAAAGAGAACGTAAATTATGAAAGCGGGTGCTGCCATTCGTGCTGGTAGTTGCCATACTGCGCTGATCTCTTCTTTCTTGCGTATTGGACTTGCGAATTGCACCTGCCCGGCAGTGCTGTTTAGTCTTCCTGCCCGTTCCTCGTGCCCGTTCCTTGGTGCCCGTTCCTCGGTGTTGCGTCCCTTGCTGCTTCGACGTTGTGCTCGACGTTGTGCTCGATGTCGTGCTCGATGTTGTGTTCGGTGTTATGTTCCTGCGGCGCAGTGCTACGGAGGCAAGCCGGGGTTGCCCCCGAATCCTCAGTGTTTTTACGCCTAAGTCCTGATTCTACATGAACTTCCAGCTTTCTGCCGGGGTCACAAAAGTCTGTAGTACCTGTGGCGCAGCCATAGTCGCCACAGCCCTCGCTCTGGCGAAGGCGACGCGTCGTCGGACAATGGACACTCCACCGACCGGGAACCAGTCGTTTCGCGGTCGTTCAATTCTCAAAAAATGGGAAATCAGAGAAGGCGTGGCCGCACCCAGCGCGCCAGCAAACCGGGCAACAGTCAAAGTGAGATTAGCACGGTTTTAGAAATGACGCGGGGCGGGGCGGAAATATTTTGGGGGGAGAGGCGAGTTCGCCAACAGGACAACTATGCCGGACCCTGAGGAGAGAGAATGATGAGCTGCGCACGCGCGATTTCGGGGAAATCAGCCAAGAAACTCGCGACCATCCACCCGGGCGAGATTCTCCGCGAGGACTACCTCAAGCCGCTCGGATTGAGCGTGAACCGGTTGGCGCTTGCCCTGCGTGTCCCCGCCACCCGCATGGCGGAGATCGTGCACCAGCGCCGCGGCATCAGCCCCGACACCGCGCTGCGCCTGGCCCGCTACTTCCAGACCACTCCACGCTTCTGGCTGAACCTGCAAGCCGCGTTCGATCTCGAAACCGCCGAAGACCAACTGCGTGCGGTGGTAGAGCGCGATGTGCAGCCGATGGGCTGCAGACGCACCACGGAACACACCATGGTTGAATGAATGGTATATATACCATTCATTCATGGCATATTACATGAAAACAAGCCCATGTTCTTTAATTTCTTGCATTTAGACCCAACAGTTGTCTGTTGACTCCCTTCTCCTAATAGGTATATATACCTATTAGGAGAAGGGAATGACTATGGCAAGCAAACGCGGCCCGAAATCCCGCATTGAGATCGCTGCACCGGCTATCACTCGAGTTTTCACAGCCGCTGGGGAAAGTATTTATTGGCCATCCGACATAGCAGCGCTCCTTAGAGAAAAGCGCGCAGAGTGGAACCTGCCTCAAGACTTCGACCCGCGGAGGTTTATTGATTTTCTTCTCGAGAATGGGTCGCTCCAAGAACTCCGACTCTCTGCGGCTAACCACCCAAACCTGCCAAACGTAGTTCGATACGCTTCGGGATCCCCAACGCCGCTTCAGATTGCACTCTCGATCCGGAGAAAGTCGTTCTTGTGTCACGGAACTGCGGTTTTTCTCCACGCTTTGGGCGACGAATTGCCCAAGACGATTTTTGTCAACAGTGAACAGAGTGACAAGCCTTGGGCGAAAGGCACCCTTAGTCAGGAGGGAGTTCACCGCGCATTTCGGGGCAAGCAGCGCCAGTCAACTCTCGTGTACCCTAATCTTGATTCTCGGATTGTCATGATCGCGGGTAAGCATTCCGGGAATTTGGAAGTCGGGGCCGTGCAGTTCGGCACCGAACGACTCTCTGTCACCAAGCTGGAACGGACGCTGATTGACATCGTCGTTCGGCCAGCATACTCGGGCGGCGTCTATCAGGTTCTGAAAGCTTACCAACGGGCACAAGACCGATTGTCCGTTCCGACACTCCTAGCGACCCTCAAGAGGCTGGACTATGCATATCCCTACCATCAGGCCATCGGCTTTTACATGAAGCGCGCCGGCTACCAACCTGCGCAGTACGAACGTTTGAAGGGTCTGGGGCTGAACTACGACTTTTATTTGGCCCACGACTTGCGCGAACGAGAATACGACTCAGAGTGGCGACTCTTCTACCCAAAGGGATTTTAGACGTTCGATCTGGCTCAGCACGTAGTCGAAGTAAAAATCGTATTCGTTCAGCTCTGTCTTGACGCTTGCGATGACTGCAGGCCAGTCGGGCCGATGGAATTCGCGGTAGTTGCGGATCAAACTGAGAAGTTGCAAAGGCACCTGCTTGACAGCAAAGATGCTCCTGGCCAAAGCCAGATTTTCGGGGCTCGCGATATCAACCCCTCCTTCGGTTAAGATCAAATGGACGTCGTAAAAATCGCGGGCTCTCGGGTTGCCACGTGGCTTTATCACATAGTCGGGCATCTGCTGGCATAGCGCCCTCAACTTTTCAATCACCACCATAGCAAGCGTGTAAACGTAGATCGTGTAATAGTCGAGTTCAACTTTTATCTTGCCATCGGTGAACTCATTCTTGCTCATATCCACTCGGAAAACACGCTCCTGATTCGCACCGATAGGCAGGGCATTTATTTGCATCTTCGCGTGTGTGCCAGATTTAAACTGATTGTACTTTTCGCGCTCAATAACCTTAAAACTCAGCTCATAACCGCCCCACCATGGACGGTTATTGATTCCCTTAATCTTGGGTTTTTCTTGCAATTTCTCATCGAATACGACCAGCCCTGCAGAATCAAATCGATCCTTTAGAGCATGAAAGATTCTGCCCTCAGCGTCGCTCAAATCAGACAGGTCGCCGTCCAGCGAGAAATCAAGATCCAGCGATGACCGAGAGCCAAGCTTGTGAATGAGATTTATTGCATTGCCACCCTTAAGAACAAGCCTTTCCATTAGCACCTCATCTGAAAAGAGCGCCACAATCGTAAGCTTCCGAATTTCATCAAAGTCCATGGTCACTCCCACCGAGCGGCTCAATCATACGGGCTCGCAGCGCCCAGTGGAAACAAGCGGAAGGAAGCAATAGTTTTGCGCCCGCTTGCCCGCCCCCGCACCCTGCCCGTACCATACTTGTGGCGACAAAATCTGGATTCATTCTGTTGGCACCGCTATCGTCATCAGCAGCATCCGCCCCGCAGGAGGCATTTTTTCTTATGGCAAACATCATGGCAAACGACATCACTTCTGGGACCAGCACCGTATCCCCCTCGAATTCTGGCAGCATCAAGATCTACCGCAACTTCATTGGAGGCGAGTTTCACGAGTCTCTTTCTGGCCAGACCTTTGAGAACCTGAACCCGGCAGACACCCGCGACCTTGTCGGTGTCTTCCAGCGCTCCAATGCGCAAGATGTAGACGCAGCTGTCCGCGCCGCCAAAGCCGCCTTCGCCAAGTGGCGCCTGGTTCCCGCACCCAAGCGCGCCGAGATCATCTACCGCGCAGCGGAGATTCTGCTGAGCCGTAAAGAAGATTGCGCCCGCCAGATGACTCGCGAAATGGGCAAGGTGCTAAAGGAGACGCGCGGCGACGTGCAGGAGGCGATTGACTGCGCCTACTTTATGGCTGGCGAAGGCCGTCGCATGTATGGCGTCACCACTCCGGCGGAGCTCGCCAACAAAGCCGCCATGGCCATCCGCCAACCGCTCGGCGTCATTGGCATGATCACGCCGTGGAACTTCCCCATGGCCATCGCCTCGTGGAAGCTGCTGCCCGCCATCGTGGCTGGCAACTGCTGCGTCATCAAGCCTGCGGAAGATACACCGCTCTCCACCTTTAACCTGGTGCAGGCCCTCGCCGACGCGGGTATGCCTGACGGCGTCATCAACATCGTCACCGGATACGGCCCCGAAGCAGGTGCGCCGCTGCTCGATCATCCCGAGGTTCGCGCCATCAGCTTCACCGGCTCTTCGAAGGTCGGCAAGCTAATCGCTCAGGCTTGCGCGGGCAACTTCAAGCGCTGCTCGCTGGAACTTGGCGGCAAGAATCCCATGATCGTGATGGATGATGCCAATCTCGATCTGGCACTGGAAGGCGCGTTGTGGGGCGCATTCGGCACTACCGGCCAGCGCTGCACTGCCACCAGCCGCATCATCTTGCACAAGGACATTTACGAAGAGTTCGCCACCAAGCTGGTCGCTCGCGCCCGCAAGCTCAAGGTTGGCAACGGCCTGGACGAAGCTATGGAGATGGGTCCGGCCATCAACCAGCGTCAGCTTGACCAAGACTTGAAGTACGTGGAGATTGGTCAAAGCGAAGGTGCCAAGTTGCTCTGCGGCGGCAACCGCCTTTGCGAAGGTGACCACGCCAACGGGTACTTTCTTGAGCCGACCGTCTTCGGCGACGTGACACCTAAGATGCGCATTGCACAAGAAGAAATCTTTGGCCCGGTGGTGTCGCTGATTCGCTGCGAGAGCTTTGAAGAAGCGGTCGAATTTGCCAACGGCATTGACTACGGCTTGTCGTCCGCGCTCTATACCAAGGACGTGAACCGCGCCTTTGCGGCGATTCGCGACCTCGAAGCAGGCATCACTTACATCAACGCACCGACGATCGGTGCGGAAGTGCATCTGCCCTTTGGCGGCGTCAAGCAAACCGGCAACGGACATCGTGAAGGCGGCGTGGGCTCGCTCGACTTTTACACGGAGTGGAAGGCCGTTTACATTGACTATTCAGACACTCTGCAGCGGGCGCAGATTGACAACGCAGACTAGGCAAGTACCATTCCAACTGAATGGGCTTCCAGTCTAAACTGGAAGCCTGTTCTACTTTCCGCATCATCGGAGGCCACATGGAACTGAAAGACTGGCTGCTACCACTGCTGGCCCTCGCACTGGCCGTAATTCCGCTTGCTTCCGACTTGCGGCAGAAGCGCCCCATCGCTTTTCTGCTGCTTATGCTGTTGATGGCGTCTACCGGCGCAGCAGTCTGGTATAACAATCGCGATTCGCAGTCTGCCAAGACACGGCAAGCTGACGATCAAAAACAGATCAACGGCCTCATCCAGATAAGCCAGCGCGCCGCCACCAACACGGACTGGATCAAGGACCGCTTGACCCAGAGCGGCAACCTGACCGCGCTGCGCCTCATTGACACTGCCATCCATGCAGATTCGGAAAGAACCAAGCTGGCGTCGGCCATTGCCCCCAATGCCGCCGACGTTCACGTTATCTACTATCCCAAGCACGTGGAAGACTCGGCAAAGGTGCAGGCCGCCCTCGAGTCGGCGGGATTTCATGTGGAATTGCAGAAGCCACGGCTCACCGACGTAAAGACCGGCGTGGTGTGGGCCGGAGACGAGGTCCCGCTCGACGTCGCCAAGTTCATCGCCCTCACCATGCTGCGGGCTGGGGTCGAGATCAAGGCAGTGCACCGCTTCGCAAATGGTAGCGGACCCAAAGCGCATCTGGTGGAAATTGGTGCCGACGCCGCGCTGGCGTCCGCGCCACCGCTCACCGTGGATGCCATCACCAGCATCACCCGGCTGGAACGGTCTTCCAAAATCCAATACGGCTACTAAACTGGTAGCAGGGAGATTTCATGGCAACTACCGCACCCACCATCGTTTCGTCGCACCATCTGGCAACGCTCAAGTACGCCATCCGCGACCTCGCCGTACTGGCAGCGGACGTGCAGAAGCAAGGGCACAAGGTGCTCTACCTGAACGTTGGCGACCCACTGAAGTTCGACTTCGCGACCCCGCCACACCTGATTGAGGCGGTGATCAAAGCGATGCGCGACGGCCAGAATGGCTACGCCGCCAGCGAAGGTTACGCGCCCGCAATTGATGCCGTGCGCCGCGAAGCCGAGCGCAAAGCTATCCCCGGAGTGCACAACATCTTCATCACTCAGGGCGTGGGCGAGACGGTGGATATTTGCCTCACTGCCCTGCTGAATCCGGGTGACAACCTGCTCACGCCCAAGCCAGATTATCCGCTTTACTCGGCTGTGCTCACCAAACTCGGCATTCCCGTCAACGCCTACGATCTGGACGAAGAGAATGGCTGGCAGCCCGACCTCGCCGACATCGAGCGCAAAATCACACCACAAACACGTGGCATTGTGCTGATTAATCCCAATAATCCAACCGGCGCAATTTATTCGCGGCAAACGCTGCAAGCGATTGCTGAGCTGGCGCGTAAACACAACCTCGTTGTGTTCGCTGACGAAATCTACGACAAGCTCTTGCTTGACGAAAATGCAGACGACGCCAAGATGATCGCCTTTGGTTCCGTAGCACCCGACGTGCCCTGCATTACCTTCGGCGGCATGTCAAAGAACTATCTGGTGCCGGGATGGCGTTTGGGTTGGGGCATTGCCAGCGGCAACCAGCAGGCGATGGCGGGTTACATCGAATCCATCCATCGCATTCTGCGCGCGCGTTTGTCCGCGAATCTGCCCATGCAGCACGCGATACCTGCCGCGCTCGACGGTCCGCAAGATCACTTGATCGAGGTGAACCGCAAACTGCGTCAGCGCCGCGATTTGACTGCGGCCTGGTGCAACTCCACGCCGCGCGTGAGTCTGGTGGCGCCCAAGGCCGCGTTTTATGCCTTTGCCAAGCTGCAGATTCCGGAAGAAGCGCATGAGGATGACCAAGCGTTCGTCAAAGCCTTGCTGTATGAGAAGCATGTGCTGGTGGTGCATGGCTCGGGCTTCGGCCAGCGTGCTGGCACGAACCACTTCCGCATCGTTTTTCTACCTCAGGAAGAGGTGCTGACGCAGGCCTACGCCAACATGTCGCTGTTTCTCGCCGCGCGCTATCAGTAAGCAACCGCCCAGCCCCACGTCTGGCAGTTTTGAGACGTGGGGTAATTGTGGGGCAAGGCACGAACAACCCCAGTGCGTCCCGGCGCTCTTGCCCAGGCTCTCAGCTCTCCCGCAGTCAGCCTGCCCAACCCTGTAAGATAGTTACTTATACGAGGAGTCACCGTTTTGCTGATGTTTGACATTCATAATCACATTCTTCCCGGCGTAGATGACGGCGCGAAGACGCTGGAAGTTGCGGTAGAAATGGCTCGCATGGCGGTAGCCGATGGCATCGTCCACATGGTAGCTTCGCCCCATGCAAATGACGTTTATTCCTACGACCGTACCGAGCACGAGGCCGCACTCGAAGTACTGCGCGCCCGTCTGAAGGTCGAAGGCATTCCGCTAGAAGTGACTCTAGGGTGCGACTTTCATCTATCGTTCGATAATGTGCAGGACGCCCTGGCCAACCCCGCGCGCTACGTCATTGGAGCCACGCCTTACTTGCTGGTGGAACTCAGCCAGTTCAGCGTGCCGCCATCGGTGGCTGACTCCATGCTGCATCTGGGCAGCGCCGGGTTGCGGCCGATTCTAACTCACCCAGAACGCAATCCTATTTTGCAGAGCGAGCCCGAGCGCATTCTGCGCTGGATTCGCCAAGGCGTCATCATGCAGGTGACTGCTAGCGCCATCACCGGTAGTTGGGGAGAAAAGTCGCAGCGCGTCGCCATGTGGATGCTCGAACATCGCGCCGTGCACGTGGTCGCCAGCGACGCACACGACACCAAGCGCCGTGTGCCCAAACTCTCTGGCGCACAGGAAGTGGTAGCGAAAATTTACGGGAATGAATTGGCCAACATGCTGGTTACGGGCAACCCCGGAGCCATCGTGCGGGGGGAGGCACTTCCCTATTTCCCCGAGCCGCTGGGTGGCCTCGGGCAGTAGTTCGCCCGACGGCGTAAAGTGGTGAATGGTACGGACGAGAAAAGGCCGACGCAAGTGCGTCGGCCTTTTCTCGTTTAACACTTCGCAGGGTTACCTCTGCGGTGCGTCCGATCCGCTCTTCACCGTACCGCGCTCGGGCAGGGCCGTCATGGCGGTTTCAGGATTGATGAGCCCTTCATGGCTCGGCCCCAGACCCAGCTTGATCAGTGCCCGCGAATCTGGCGTGACTTTGGTTTGCCAGCCATTATCGGCCTGAAACTTCAGCATCGCAGCCTGCGACGCGCCGTCCCAATCTCCACTCGGGTCGCCGCTCATGTATCCAGCTTTTTGCAGCGCTTGCTGAATCTCCGTGGCGCGCGCAGAGTCGATCTTCTGCTGCCCCTTCTTGGAAACCTTGGCGCACTTCTTGGTGTGGCAGGGAGCGCTGCCCTGGGCAGAAGTCTTCTTGGACTTTGCGCTGGACTTGATGGACTTGCTCGACTTGCTGGATTTGCTACTGCTCTTGCTGCTGCTCTTGCTGCTGCTCTTGCTGCTCGACTTGGCGTGCGTCGCCAACTTGGGCTTGCGTTCGTGGCCGGCGTCTGCCGACGATTTGCGACCGCTGTGGTGAGTGGTTGCCACGGCGAACGACGTGCATAACGTGGTCAAGGCCAGCCCAGCCAGCAATTTTTGCCGAAAATATTTCGTATCCATACTTCACCTCGGGTTCACGGTGCCCGAAAAATTCAGGGGAGACGAACACCGCAAACAGAATGCCCGACAGTGCCGCTGTTTCGCAAGCAACTCGCGATCGAGCGAAACTGCCGGGCAGCGCTTGCAATCTACTACGGTAAGGTACCACCCAAAAACACAGGCCCTTGCAGCTTGGTGGAGCCACGCGGCCGCACCAGCATTACCACATCTTGTCCACTCTTCAGGCCATTCTCAATCTTGGCGAAATCCTCTTCGCTGTTGACTGCCTGTTTGTTGACTTCCAGAATCACGTCACCGCGGCTCAGACTGATGTCTTCTGCGAACGATCCCGGCTTCACGTCCGTTACGGCAACACCTTTGCCCGCTGGCAGTTCTAGTTTCTCTGCCATGGCTGGAGTGATGTTGCGCACCGCGATGCCCAACTTGGACTCTTTCGGAGTCGCGCTGTCTTCGCTATCGTCTTCCGCCTTGTTGCTGGCGAAGAGCTTGGCACGGTCGGCGATGGTCACCGTCGCTTCCTGCTTCTTGCCATTGCGGATGTAGCCCACTTTCGCGGTGGTACCCGGCCGGCGTGCCGAAACATCGCTCACCAGGTCATCGCCATTTTTTACTTCCTTGCCGTCCACAGACACAATCGTGTCGCCGGTCAGCAAGCCCGCTCTTTCGGCTGGCCCGCCCGGAGTCACCTGAGCAATGGTCACCCCAGACCCCGAACCGTACACACGGGCGATGGCCGGATTGTCTTGTGCGGTGAACTGCACACCAATCGAACCGCGCGCCACCCGGTGATCCCCGGTAATCAACTGGTTATAGACGTTCGCGACAGTGTTGGAGGGCATCGCAAAACCGATGCCTGCGTAGGAGTTGGTCTCGGTGTAAATGGCGGTGTTGATGCCCACAACCTCACCCGCCATATTCACCAGCGGGCCACCCGAGTTACCGGGATTGATTGCCGCGTCGGTCTGCAAAAACGATTGGAACTGCTTGCCACCCGGCAGATTGCGCTGTTTCGCCGAGATGATGCCCGCAGTCACCGTCTGCTGCAAGCCAAAGGGGCTGCCAATCGCTAGCACCCAGTCGCCCACATTCGTGGAGTCTGAGTTTCCGAGCTTGGCAATCGGCAACGACCGCTCCACATCAATCTTGATGACCGCCAGGTCGGTCTCTTGGTCCTGCCCAATGAGTTTGGCTTCGTGCTGCACCGATGTCGGCTCATCCATCAAGTGAACCCGGATGCGGTCCGCGCCATCAATCACGTGACGATTGGTCAGAATGTATCCTTTGGAATCCACGATAAATCCGGAACCCAGTGAACGCTCGCGAAGCGTGTCGGGGCCACCAGGGCCGCCTTGTCCACCCTGTTCGCCTTGTCCGCCTTGTCCGCCCTGTCCACCCTGTCCACCAAAAAAGCGGTCAAAGAAGTCGCCAAAAGGATCTTGCGGATCTTGCCCGTTCGGGTCCCCCGGCGCAGCCTTGCCGCGCTTGCGCATTTGCGCATGCGGATTCTTCACCGTAGATTCGGTGTTGATGTTCACCACCGACGGCTCCATTTGCTTGGAGATCTGCGAAAACGCGTTAGAAAGTTGCTGAGGGGCTGGAATTTGCAAAGGCGTCGCGTCACCACCCTTGCTGCTTTCCTTGCCATGCACGGCTGACGAAATCAGCGTACCCATCAGAATGCCCACGGCCAGCGTGGCCATAATCATTAGGGACGAAGCCAGCCGGTTTGCCCGCGCTGTCGCCCAAAACCCGTTGCCGGAAGTACTCATACCTGCCACGTTCCTCCTGATTTGCTTATCGGCTCATTATATCGAAGTGATTGCACCGCTTGGATTTAGCAGAAGAAAAAAGCTGCCCCCATCCTTCGCGCTTGCCTATTAGACGCACCTTACGGGTTTTTCGTTTACCCATCCCGAAAACTCTTGGGGCAACCGCTTCCCCCAACCTCCTGAAACAACCACTCCCGGCGGCTCAGTCCGTCTTTTTCAAGGCCGGAGCTGCACCAGAAAGGCAGCCATAAACAGGCCCGTATAAAACCCGACAAAAACCATCACCATAAGCACCGCGGAGGCCATCGCTGTGATTAGGTCAAAGCTGGCGTCTAACATGATGCGAATCAGTAAGATAACGCCACGTGCTGAGGCCAGCCCGAGCACGAGCGTCACCACCAGCGCCAACGGGCCGCCGTGCGCAACCACGGGCAAGAAGACTAGATAAATGACGCTTGGAAGAATGGCAAGCGCCGGGAACAATGCCATCGGCGCCGCGAATCGCAAGATTCGCAATCGTTGCTGCCAGGTGAGAATCGCACTGGAGTCCATGGCCGCCCTTATCCCCGCTCGTCCTCGCCTGTAAGCTGCAACCGTAGTTAAATCAATAAGATGCGCGGAAACCCACGCTCAACCTAATCCTGCCATCCCCAGCACCGTCAACAGCAGCCGCTGGAGGCCAAATTCGCGGCCTTCGCAATCGAACCACTCTTGTAAGGTATGCGCACCGCCGCCCGACCCGCCGCCGCCCAGCGTGATCGCTTCCATTCCTAGCGATAGCGGAATATTGGCGTCGGTGGAAGCACGCTGCAGGTGCGCCTGATTGCCCAGATACGAGTCCACCGCGCGAACCGTATGCAGCAGACGCGAATCGAGCGCCAGGTCGCCTGCAGGGCGGTCGCCAATCTTGCGCAACTCACTGGTAAGAGATGCAAAGGCGCGACCCGGAGTCGCCAGAACGCGACGATTTTCTGTCTCTACCCCATACCCCACCGCCAACACCAGCGCCCGCTCCAGGCGGTCCAGTTCAGCCACACCAGATGAGCGGATATCTACTCTCGCTCGGGCTTGCTCTGGAATCGAGTTCACCGACGTGCCACCCTCAATCGTGCCGACGTTGACCGCCGACTTGGGCACACTCGGCGACTGCGGCAGAATCACCTGACTAAAGCGGTCCAGTACCCGCGCCAGTGCCAAAATGGGACTCGGCGCACCGGCGTCGCTCCACGAGTGTCCTCCCGGCCCGCGCAAAGTGACTTCAAAGCGGCGGCTGCCAAGTCCTTCGGCAACGATGTTGTCGGTCCCCGCGCCATCTACCGCGATAACCGCAGCCGTGCGATGCCGCCACGCGGAGCTTTCAGCGAATAGATGCCGCACCCCGCGCAAATCGCCTTCCCCTTCTTCCCCCACACTACCCACAAACAGCACCGGAAGCGCCAGCGGAATTCGCGCGGAGCAAATCGCCTCGGCCACCGCCAGCATGGCGGTGACGCCGGCACTGTTGTCCGAAATACCCGGCCCAAACAGCATTGATCCTTCTTCGCGCACCTCGGTGGGCGTGTGCGGAGGAAATACTGTGTCAATATGCGCGATGACGGTGATGCAGGGTTTGGGCGAGTCGTTTCCGTTTGCATTGGCAGGGTGTTGCGCGTTGCCCTGCGCGGGCGCCATTGCCAGAATGTTACCCACTTCGTCGCGATGGATGCCGGTCAGTCCGATCTCCGCAAAGCGCTGCGCCAGCCACTGTCCGCGCGCGACTTCGGCAAATGACGGAGATGCAATGCGCGTCACCTCAATCTGCCACTCGCGGTAGCGTGGCTCCTGCACAGCAAAGCGCTCCGCCGCCGCCTGCACCAGCGGGTGCGAAACGATCGCTGCCAGCCCCGCATCTTCCACGGGAGATACGGGCGGGGCGTCCGAGCGACTGCGGGCACGGGCGCTCGCACCATCTTTGGCGCTGTCTTTGGTGCGGTCGTTGGCTGTGGGCATTAGCGGCATCACTCATGCTATGGTATCGCGGCAGGC
>JANXUR010000103.1 GCA_025356095.1 Acidobacteriaceae bacterium
CAAATCGCTTCTGACTCCGTCCACACCGTGCTCACCGCTAGCGTCGCGAATATGGCCCATAGCAGCCAGTCTCTTCCGGTCGTCGTCTTTGCCAGCTTCACGGCACTGCGAGCGATGACGGCTGAGACTGCCGGTGCAATCCCATAGAACGCACTTTGGATGAACGGCAGACTGCCGTAGTGCAGGTACAGCGCGGAGAGCACGAGCACCATGATGAACGAGGGCAGAATAAATGCCACGCCCACGCCCGTTGCACCCAACGCCCCGCCGCGCAACCAGCCTAGGTACATTGCCAGTTGCGCTGCCAGCGGCCCCGGCGAAAGCTGAGCGAAGGCGAGACCTTCCTGATAATCAGCATGAGAAAACCATCCGCGCGCCTCCACCAGATCGCGCTGCATGTTGCCGGCAAGCGCAATGGGCCCGCCGAAACCCGTAGTGCCAAGGCGCAGAAAATATTGCAGCAGGTGTCCAAGGCTGGGCTTTGTCGGTACAGTCTGGAGGCCGTTTTCTTCCATGATGCCCTTTCACTTTGGATGTAGGCTTGCCCAACGGGTCAGTTGCCGCCCGTGAATCCATCCGCCAAATCGGTTGCAAAGCTCTTTTAAAGATAAAACAAGCTCAGCCTCGGCAGCCCATATTTCTCAAACAGCTTCTTGTGCAGGTATTGGCGCATAAGTTGTTCTACTTGAGCGCTGGGCATTTTGCGGCGGTAGGGAGCTAGTTCGCGGTCGGCTTCGGCGCGGAGGGCTATGAGGACATCTTCTGGCGCCGCAGTTTGCAGGGCCGCGAAAAGCTTTTCCTCCATCACCGTGAGGCGGCGCTCGAGGTCTTCGAACTGGCGCGCGGAGAAGGTCGCCCCTGCGATGGCAGCGAGTTCCAAATCCCCGGCAAGCTCGTTCAGTGACCCAACGTGGATGGAGGCTACGGCTCTCGTATCCACTCCAGAGGTATGGGGTAGCCCGCCCTGCTCCGAGGTGACTGCGATCCGCCCCGCGCACCTGCGCAGAAAGGCGGCAACTTCCAGAGCAGTAAATCCGGAGGAGGGTTTGTCGGCCACGCCCGCTTCGCCCACCTCGCGGTCGCTGCCGGTGGCGGCTTCTTTTAGCGACTCGGCGGCGGCCAGCACTTCTTGCGCACAGTAGGCGAGGCTATTCACCTTGCGCGTCTTGCTAGGACGGCGATCGTACTTGTCGAAGGCCTCGTCTATGCCGCGCAGGGCAGCAGTGAGTGGGATGCCTGCGTCCTTCCAAGTCTCAATCAGTGCCCAATCGAGAGTCGAGAGCAGCAGGATGCTGCCGCGGCGCTGCTGAAAGCGCTCCTCGATCTCAGTGAAGTAGTTGAAGTAGTTTTCGGGCATGGGGGCAGCAGTTTCAAGTTTTCGGTTTCCACTTTCAGGAACCACAGCGCGCGGTGTGTTACTTACCCTTCTTCTTTGCTACCACGTTGCGTTCATAAATAATGCGCAGGCCGTCCAGAGTCAGCAGGTCATCCACCTGATTGATGTACTTGGAGCCGCTTTCGAAGAGTGGTGCGAGGCCGCCGGTGGCGATTACCTTCGTCTGTCCGCCGAGTTCTTCCATCAGGCGCTCGAGGATGCCATCAATCAGGCCGAGATAGCCGTAGTACAGGCCCGATTGCAGGCTGCCAACCGTATTGCTGCCGATGACGCGGGCGGGCTTCTTGATTTCCACGCGAGGCAGACGGGCGGTGTGAGTAAAAAGCGCGTCGGCGGAGATGCCGATGCCGGGCGCGATGACGCCACCGAGATATTCGCCCTTGGCGGAGACCGCGTCGAAGGTGGTGGCGGTGCCGAAATCCACAACAATGCAGGGGCCACCAAATTTTTCGAACGCGGCCACGCCGTTCACAATGCGGTCGGCACCCACTTCAGCAGGATTATCGTAGTGCACAGGCATGCCGGTCTTCACGCCCGGCTCGATGAACAGCGGCGTCAGTTTGAAGTAACGCTCGCAGACCTTGCGCAAAGTGTAGTCGAGCGGCGGCACCACGGATGACACCACGATGCCGTGCATGGCGTCGGCGGCGAGGCCGTCCATGGAAAACAGATTGCGGAACAGCACGCCGTATTCATCCACCGTCCGGGTGCGGACGGTGCTGACGCGCCAGTGCGCGACCAGTTGGGTGTAGTGGACGTCGGGGTCGCCCGATGGAGCGGCGGGCCGGGTAAAAACGCCGAGCACAGTGTTGGTGTTGCCTACATCCAGGACGAGAAGCATACAGACAGTTTCAGGTTTCTAGTTTCAAGTTTCAAGTGGCGCTTTCAAGCGGCAGCTCTAGACGGAAGCTGGTAGCGGGGCGATGCAGGCTAGGGCAGCATCTTCCACACGAGCGCCGACTAGGCTAGTCGTCCAGAAATTCGATGGAGCCGGCGAGCACGGGCTGAGTGCCATCGGCAGTGCGCAGCCGTAGAAAGCCGCGTTCGTCGAGCCCGGCAGTAATGCCGGTAAGCTCGTTGGCGGGTAGCCCGGCAGAAGCGGTGCCGACAATGCGGACGCGGCGTCCGTGGGCCATGGTGGAGTGCGCTTCAAAGCGGCGAATCAATTCGGCGCGGCTGCCGGGGGTGTTTTGCAGGAGCTGCTGATACTCCCGCTCGAACTGGTGCAGCACGGCGGCGGCGAGCAAGGTGCGCCGCCACCGCTGCCCGGTGGCAAGGCGCAGAGAGGTGGCGCGGTGCGCAATGGCGTGCGGAAAAACTTGATTGTTCACATTCATGCCAAAGCCAACCACCACGTGGCGGACGCGTGACATTTCAGACGACATCTCCGCCAGAATGCCGCAAAATTTTTTGGCGGGAGCGGTGACTTCGGTGGGGCCTGCAGCCAGCAACAGGTCGTTGGGCCACTTTAGGTCAGCCTGCAGGCCGGTGACCTGGTGAACCGCGTGATGCACGGCCAGTCCGGCGGCGAGGGAGAAGAACTGGACGTCACCGGGCGGCATTTGCGGCCGCAGAATCACGCTGCAATAGATGCCGGTTAGCGCTTCGGAGTGCCAGCCATGGTCGCCACGCCCGCGGCCCGAGGTTTGCTCCTCGGCGACGAATACAGAGCCTTCGGGCGCGCCATCTGCGGCTGCGCGCAAGGCTACGGTGTTGGTGGAATCCACTAGAGAAAAATGGTGGATTTGGGCAGCATCGGCAAACATGCTGCCGACGAGCAAAGGCGCAAGCGCGTGCGAAAATAGCAGACTAGGAGTTGCCATGATAGACAACTTCTAGACTATCCCACTTCCACCAGTCCGAAACGACGGTTCCAGTGGGTGCGCATATGGTTAATAGCAGCGAGGATTTCTTCGGCGCTTACTTGGGCAGGCTCTGCTGCGGTGGTGCTGCCGAGCTTTTGCTGGTCGAGCATCCACGCGGCCTCGCGGCGTGCCACTTGCAGCAGTTCCACATCGCGCAACAGGTTGGCGACACGGAAGTTAGGCATGCCAGCCTGCTTGGTGCCAAAAAATTCTCCCGGCCCGCGCAGTTGCAAATCCATCTCAGCGATTTGAAAGCCGTCGCTGGTGCGTAGCATGGCATCCAGTCGCTTCTCGCCGTCCTCAGTCATTTTGGCGCTGGTCATCAGCACACAATGGGAGCGCGCCGTGCCTCGGCCAATGCGTCCGCGCAGTTGATGCAGTTGCGCGAGGCCAAATTTATCGGCGTGCTCCACTACCATGATGCTGGCATTGGGCACGTCCACGCCGACTTCAATAACGGTGGTGGCGACCAGTACGTCAAGCTCATGCCGCTGAAAGCGTTGCATCACCGCATCTTTCACGTCCGCATCGAGGCGGCCATGCAGCAGCCCAACCCGCAATTGGGGCATGATCTTAAGACGGAGCGCCTCATACATCTGCGTGGCAGCTTTCACCTCACGCTCTTCATTCTCTTCAATCACCGGATACACCACATACGCCTGATGCCCGTGCGCCACTTCCGACCGCACCATCTCCCAGACCGTATCGGCTTCGCTCTCCAAATATCTGTGCGTGGTGATGGGGGTGCGTCCGGGCGGCAGCTCGTCGAGAATGCTGACGTCGAGATCGCCGTAGAGCGTCAGTGCGAGGGTGCGTGGAATGGGGGTAGCCGTCATCACCAGTACGTCGGGTTCGGCGGGAGCCTCGCTTAACTGCCCGGGCTTCTTCATCAGCTTCATGCGTTGCATCACGCCGAAACGATGCTGTTCGTCCACAATGACGAGGCCGAGGCGCTGGAACTCCACCTTCTGCTCAATCAGCGCGTGGGTGCCGATGGCAAGTTGTGCGTCACCGCGCGCCAAGTGGCGGCGGGTGCTGCGCTTACGGTCGGCTTCTTGCGAACCTGTAAGCAGCACGCAGCGATAGCCCGCAGGTTCCAGAATGCGGCGCGCAGAAAGATAGTGCTGCGTGGCAAGGATTTCTGTGGGGGCCATCAACGCCACTTGATAGCCGTTTTCCATGGCGATGACCGCAGCTTGCAGCGCAATGATGGTTTTGCCGGAGCCAACATCGCCCTGCAACAGGCGGCGCATGGGCGTGGGTTGCGCCATGTCTTTGGCGATTTCACCCAACACTTTGTACTGAGCCTTGGTTGGCTTAAAGGGCAGAATGCGCTTGACAGCTTCGCGCTCGCGGGCGTCGAGGGCAAATGCAATGCCAGTTTGCGCCCGCTGCTGGCGGCGCTTCAGCTCCACGCCCAGCTCCAGAAAAAACAATTCTTCAAAGATCAGCCGTCGCTGGGCTGGCGTGCGCCATGCTTGCAAAGATCCAATGCTTTCGCCCGCTTCTGGCCAGTGAACTTGCCACAGCGCTTCACGCGGGGCAACCAATTCCAGGTGCCCTCGCACCGCAGCAGGAATGTAGTCCTGTGCGTCGCGTGGCGTTTGCTCCAGAATGCTGCGGATTATGCGGCGAAACCAGCGTGAAGTAAGTTTGCCCTTACCCGCAGCTTCGTAGATGGGCACGATGCGGCCAATCTCCAGTGATTGCGCCAGCTTGCGTGCAGCTTCAGCCTCGGCTTTGTCGCAATCCAAAATTCCGTCGGCCAGCAGGGCATCGCTAGGGTCGTTCAACACTTCAATCTGCGGCTGGATCACTTCAAGACCGCCGCTGTGCGAAGCTTCCACCTTGCCATAGAGTGCCAGCAGTTGGCCGGGTTTGAACTTATCTTTCAGGTAAGCGCCGTGGAACCACAAGCACTTTAATGTGCGCGAGCGATCAAACCCAGCGGGATTCGAGTGGCCAAATAGAGGTGCATCGGGAGTGTAAGGCAGGCCAGTTGAGCCAGCCGCAGCGGTCGAGCCAAAAGACACGGGGTCGCCCACCACCAATTGGAAGATGGGCATTTTGCGGGTGGTGAACAACCCGCTGTTGCGGACTTCGCCGATGACGCTTGCGGTCTCTCCCGGCTGCAATTCAGAGATGCGGCGTGGATTCACACGATCTTCGTAACGGAAGGGCAGGTAGTAAAGCAGGTCGTCCACGGTGTGGATGCTTTTGGTGGCCAGCATCTCCGCAAAACGCGGCCCAATGCCCTTGACGAATTTTACGGACGTGCCGGGTTCCAGCATGCAAGAAAAATTGTAACGCTCGTTAGCGATGGTAGCAGCTTGGGAAAGGTTCAGTGCTTCGGTGGCTTCCATCCACGGCTGGCGCATGCATAGTGCACTGCCATGAGCCTCGGGCCATCGCCGGGCTAAGCCCTGAGGTGACGAACGGCTTGCCCCATGCGTGAAACAATATGTTCTTGCGACTGACCATTGAAAAACTCGTGTACGGCGGAGACGGGCTGGCTCGACTTGACGCTTCCGTAGCAACTGGAAGTACCGCCACCGACCTCGACCTTCGGCGCAAACCGGTGTTTGTTCCGTTTGTGTTGGAAGGCGAAGTGGTGGAGGCAACGCTGCTGGGCGAGCGCAGTGCCTTTGCGCGGGCTCGCTTAGATTCCATCGTGCAGACTTCACCCCGGCGCGCCGCTCCGCCGTGCGAACACTTTACTTACTGCGGCGGATGCCAGTATCAGCACTCCACTTACGCCAATCAGCTCACTATCAAGGCCGCGATTTTGCGCGAGACGCTGGCTCGCACCGCCCGGCTTGAACTCGCCTGCGATCTGCAAATCCACGGCAGTGAGCCGCAGAGCCTACACTATCGCAATCGTGCGCGGATGCAGTTGCGCGTCCCGGCCAGCGGGGCCAAGTTTGCACTCGGCTACTTTCGCGGGGGCAGCAACGAGTTGTTGCCGGTCGAACACTGCCCCATTAGTTCGCCGCTCATTAATCGCGCCATGCAGGCCGTGTGGAAGCTTGGCCGCGCGGGCAGCGTCAGAGGAGGTGGCGAGATTGAATTCTTTGCCAGTTCCAGTGGCACTGCTGACGCAGGCGAAGACGCGCTGCTGATTGAACTGCACGCCAAGCCCGGCGCACCCGCGTGGAAGAAGACCTCCGCCCGCGCCTTCGCCGAAGCTTTGCACCACCTGCTGCCGGAGTTGCGCGGAGTGGCCCTCTTCCCGGCGACTGAACACGAGCCAACGGATCAGCGGAATGAGCACAGCACAAATGCCCGTGGCCTCAAGCCCGCCGCCAGCTCCGTCACCAAGTCCGTTGCGACCAAACCCGGCGTGCGCCCCAGCCCCAAGCCGCGCCCGTATCAAGAGTCCGCCGCGGTAGAATCGCAGGCCATCACCGTGTGGGGAGCGGGTTCGCTCGACTATCGCGTCGCCGGGCGCACGTATCTTGTGCCCGCTGGTGCATTTTTCCAGAGCAATCGCCATCTTCTGCACGAACTTGTGACTGCGGTCACATCGGGTATCGGCCACGTGGCATTTGATCTATATGCAGGTGTTGGCCTGTTTGCGGTGCCGTTGGCCGAGTGCTTTGAGCGCGTTACTGCGGTAGAGATTGCGCCGGAAGCATACGCCGGATTGCAGCGCAACGTGCCACCGCACGTGCAAACCAGCCGCCAGACCACGGCTGCGCTGTTGCGGGACGTGCGCTTTCGTCAAGCGCTACGTCACGCGGATTTAATCGTCGTGGATCCGCCACGCGCTGGACTCGGCGACAGCGTGGCGCAAGCCATTGCGGAAACGCAGGCTCAACGCGTTGTGTATGTCTCGTGCGATCCGGCAACCATGGCGCGTGACCTGCTGGTCTTTTCTGCCGCTGGCTACACGATTCAGCAAGCGCACTTGTTTGACCTGTTTCCGCAGACGGCGCATTTGGAAACGGTGCTGCACCTGACGAGACCGCTACGAAGTTGACCGGATACTCAGCCGCCACCTTCGCATCGTGTCCGTTTGGCAGCGCAAACCGCAAAGGTGGCAATGGCATCGCTGCATCACAAACGCGCCTCCCGGAGCGCAGCGCCTGACGCTCCCATCTACACTGCGCCAGCCCGTGCTCCCATGCTGCTGGCGGGCCTTGCCTACAGCGTTGGCATCATTTTCAGTTCGCTCAGCCTCGCTGCCTGGCGACCGGCCGCACTCTGGCTGGCGGCGATTCTCAGCGTCGGCGTGGCAGCAGCAATTTTTTTGCGGAACTCGCGCAAGGCCTCACCAACCTGGCGCGACCGCTCTGCCGCGTGGCTCCTCCTGCTCTGCTTCACCCTGCTGGGCGCATTTGCCATGCAGCTTCGGGGCGCGGACCGCGAACCCGCACCCGACACTTCACCCTTTCTTAGTGACAGCACGGAGATCGCCGCGCGTGTCGTGCGCGAAGGCTACATTCGCCCCGGTTCGTTTGGCGCAGTCCGTCAAGTGGTCGAACTCGAAACGGAATCCCTCGCCCGCAATGGCGTTTCCACGGCGCTGGTGACAGGCATCCGTGCCAGCATCAGTGAGCGCAAACGCGATGTGGAATCCGGCCGCCCCATGCGCCTCTACCAATATGGTGACCGCCTGCACTTCTACGGCAAGCTGCGCGAGCCTCGCAACTACCGCAACCCCGGCGCATTCGACTACCGCGCCTGGCTGCAAGGCCGCGACATCACTCTCACCGCCTCCGCTCAGGATGACACGGTCACCGTTCTGCCCCCACTTCCCGTACCCCTCACGCTGCCGCAGCGCATTGAAAGCACACGTCAGTCAGTGCATCGCGCCATTATTGCCAAGGTGCATGAGCTGTGGCCGCCCGAGCAAGCTGGCCTGCTGGACGCGATGGTTATCGGCGAAGATGCTTTTCTCGACCGCGACGAGCGCGTCAACTTTCAGCGCTCTGGCACCTATCACGTGCTGGTCGTCTCTGGCATGAACGTCGCCATTCTCAGCTTTGTAGTGTTTGCGCTGCTGCGCCGTGTGCGTGCCAGCAACTTACTCGCCAGCGTTCTTACCCTCATCCTCGCCGTCAGCTTCGCCTATCTCACTGCGGCGGGTGCCTCCATTTGGCGCGCTACCCTGATGCTGGCCCTCTACCTCGCCACGCGATTGCTCTTCCGTGAATCCTCTCAACTCAACGCGCTAGGTACGGCTGCTCTAGGCTTACTTGTCCTCGACCCCGCTATCCTCTTTGACCCTGGCTTTCAACTCACATTTCTTTCCGTGCTCGCCATCGCAGGCATGGGCTTGCCCATTCTCGAACGCACCACTGCGCCCATTCGAGCGGGCTTGCGCCACCTCAGCGCGATTGGTTACGACTCTGCACTGCCCGCACGCGTGGTGCAGTTCCGGCTGGATCTGCGCCTGCTGAGCGATCGGCTACAACGCGCCTTGCCCCCCATGATTCCCCCAGCCAAGCGCTCACATATCGCGCATGGGCTCATCACCTCGTCGCTCAATTTCGCGCTCGGTCTCGCCGACGTACTCTTTATCTCGGCGCTGATGCAGGCCGCGCTGGGACTGCCGATGGCATGGTATTTTCATCGCGCCACTGTCGTCGGCATGCCCGCAAATGCGCTGGTGGTGCCGCTAACGGAAATCCTGATGCCTGCTGCCTGCGCGGCCGTTGCACTGGGCTTTGTGTGGCCGCTCGCCGCCAAGTTGCCCGCCTTGCTCACGTCTTGGTGCTTGCTGGGCATCACCGGCACGGTGCACACCCTTGGCTCGTTGCGTCCCGCCGACCTCCGTGTGGCCACGCCCGATCATGGGCTGGCGTTGGCCGCTGTGGGTGCATTCGCCGCCGCGCTGCTGCTGGCGCGCGCGCGCCGTCTCTCGCTTCGTTCGCTGGGACTTCTGCCACTGGCTCTCGCTGCGCTTGCCATCGCGCTGCTGCCGCCGCACCGCAATTGGCTTCCCGGCACACTGGAAGTCACCGCCATTGACGTCGGCCAGGGCGACGCGCTCTTCATCATCTCGCCCGAAGGCCAGACCCTGCTACTCGATGCCGGCGGCTCGCCGGGGCAATCCACCTTCGATATGGGCGAGGACGTGGTCTCGCCCTACCTGTGGTCGCGCGGCTTCGATCGTCTGGATGCCATCGCCGTGAGCCATGGTCACGAAGATCACCTCGGCGGCATGACGGCAGTGCTGCACAACTTTCGCCCCCGCGAGCTTTGGTTCGGTGCCGCTGTAGAGACACCACTGCTTATTCGACTGGCAAGTGATGCGCGCGCACGTGGCGTCACCATCTACCCTCGCAAAGCCGGTGACGTGGTCGCCTTCGGTGGAGCACAATTCATGGTTCTTGCCCCCGACCTTGCCGTAGACGGCACTACCAACGACGAATCTCTGGTGATGCGCGCCAGCTATCGCAATTCGTCAGTGCTGCTACCCGGCGATGCCGAGCGCGGCGAAGAGTATCGCATCGCCGGAGCCGGCGTTGGGCAGAGCGCCGCCGCCACTCTGCTCAAAGTGGCGCACCACGGCAGCAAGACGTCCACCACACCAGAACTGCTGGCGGCGGTTCATCCGCAACTCGCGGTGATTTCTGTGGGATTGCACAACACCTACGGCCATCCCCGCGACGAGGTGCTGCAGCGCCTGCAAACCGCGCATATCCGCACTTGGCGCACCGACTTGCACGGTGGCGTTAGTTTTGTAATGGGTGGAGATCAAACATCCGTACACACCGCCGGCGAACGGTAGGCGGAGCGCCGCTATACGTCCGGGTCGCGCTCTACGCCGGTATCTACATCATCGGGTAGCGGCTGCCGCGACGCCAAAATCTCTCGCGCCTGTGCCTCTTGCTCCGACGACACCATCAGCTTCGCACCCATCATCGTCGCGGTCAGTTCCGCCATGCCGTAGGAGACATAATCCACCGTGATGCCTTCGGCCTCCAGTAGACTCTTCGCCAACAGCGCTTCAGTAATGCTATTGGTCTGCAGAATGGTTACCAGTTCCGGCTCCGCGTGGGCTGTGTCGGCTGTCATTGGATTCCTCGCTGCGTCTACTTCCATGTCAATTAGCTGCTGCGCTTGATTGTATGCCTGTCCGCAGATGCAGGATGTGCTGTATTGCTCACTGCGCCAAGGCTTGCGGCGCGCCAAGGGTTGCTGCGCCGAGGGTTGCTGCGCCGAGGGTTGCGCGGCAACAGGATGCTATTTGCCCGCCTTCACCATACTCGTCAGCTGTAACTGCAGTGTACCCCAGAACAGCCGAGCCCGCATCTGCACCGGCACATGCGCGGCATCATCGGTGTACCAGATCCAAAGTTTACCTTTGCTCTTCAGCGGCTCGTCGCTGGCTTCGGTCACCACCCGCACGGTATCAAACGTCCCTGCCGGAGTCTTCACCTTCTCCGTGCCTTCTACATGCGCTACTGCCGTGTTGGCCTTGCTGCCATCGGCTACCGGAAAAGTGTAGGTGTAGCCTTCCTGCAACGGCAACGTCCCCAGATAAAAGATGCCGCTGACTACATCCGTATTACAAGAGCCGATATCGTTTTCCACCTTCTTCTGCTCACCGGTCACCAGATTCTTTTCTTCCAGTACGCTCTTGCCGCGCGCGTACTCAAAGTGAATCTGCGTCTCCCGCTTGTGGAACCCTTCCTCCGAGTGCTTGAACACGCTCAGCGAACAAAACGTCTTGGGATCGAAAATCGCTTGGAAGCGGTCATGCACTCCGAACAGCAAGCTCACCACTCCGGTGGATTCCGCTGTGACCGTCACCTTTTGCAGTGGACCTTCCGGCTCCATCTTTACCACCGCCATACCTGCCGTAAACAGGTGCCAGTCGGCGGTGTAATTGAGCACCTGCCCATTGGGGAACTTGTAACCTGCGGCTGGCCCCTGAATGTGCGGGCCAGAGATCGAAAAGTGTTCCGGCGCCGCAGGGTGTGGAGTGCTAGGCGGTGCCGCTGGCGTGGCGTGCCCGCCACCACTCGCGGCTGGTGCCTTGGCGGCGCTCTGGTTCGCTTGTGCCCGCAGCGTTGGCCAGTGGGACCACGGCGACAGCACCATCAAACTCAGGCTCAAAAACAGCCACAATTTGCGTCCGGGGAAGGGCGGCATCAATTCTCGATCGTTCGTGATTTTCACTCGGCCTGCAGTGCCAAGCGTACCGCTTACCAACGCAAACGCAGCAGCAGACGCAGCCCTAAAACCGCCAACAGCGCCGCTGCGCCCAAACTAGCATTGTACTCGCGATGCTGCTGGTAAAGCGCCCAGCGGAAACTGCCGCGTGCAGCCTCACCCTTGCCGCCCACCGCGCCCGGCGTCCATCGCGGCAGTAGTCGCGGCACCTGCCGCACGTATTCGTCAAACTCTGCGAAGCGCCCGCGCAAGTATGCTTCTTCTCCACGAATCACCGGCAGATAGATGGCGAGAAACAACACCACCATCACCCCGCCAATCCACCAGTTACGCGCCGCAAGCGCAAAGCCCAACGCCAACACAATCGAGCCTAAATACAGCGGATTTCGCGTGTACGCGTAGGGGCCGCTGGTTGCCAGTTGCTCGTTTTTCTGTACGTAGCCAGACGCGTATCCGCGAATCGCCACCCCCCACGCGACGATGCAAAAGCCCAGCCCAAGCGAAAGCCAGGTCGGCTGCGCCAGCCACACGTAGAGCACAGCCAAGGCAAAGCCCAAAGGCACCCGAATCCGCCGCGCGATTTTGTTCCAGCTCACCATGTCTCGTCTGCTCTAACGTGTCTGGTCCGCTCTAAAGTTCCAGCAACTCGTGCACCGCACCAAACGCCTGCTCCACGGATATCGTCAGCAACCCCGCCTCGCACTCTGCGCGCCGCTTGTGTGAAGTCTCGCTTAAATCACTGCGCAACACGACCGACCGCCCACCCAGCGGGCCGTTTCGTGCCGGGTCAGTCGGCCCAAACAATGCCACTACGGGCGTGCCCATTGCAGCCGCCACATGCAACGGCCCCGTGTCGCCGCCCACAAACACGCTCGCTCGCCGGCACAATGCCATCAACTTGCCCAGAGGATACAAGCCGCGCCGCGCCGCGCCGCCGCTGGCTTGCTCCACCGCCTCTGCCAATCCTTCTTCACCCGGCCCAAAGTTCACTAAACACTTCATCCCGGCTTTCGCCAGGCGGAGTGCCAGTTCGCCATATCGTTCCACGGGCCATTGCTTCGCACCCCAACCTGCACCCGGAGCGAGTATCGCAAACCGGGTGCTACCGCTCCATTGGCTCGCTGCGCACCACGCTTCGTCAGCAGCATTCACCGGCAGCGGAAACTGCGGGGGTTTCGTCAGCCCATCCGCGCCGCGCACTCCGCAGTCTTTCAGCAGCGCCCGCGCCACCGCGCAATTTTGTTCCGCCACGTGCGCACCTGCCACAAGAACACGTCGCGAATACAGCCACTCCGCCGGACGCTCGCGCGGCTCTCCGAATCCGCACACCGCGCGCGCACCGCTCAACCGCGCCAGTACCGCAGACCGAATCGAGCCCTGTAAATCCACCGCAACGTCATACTGCGCGGCGCGCAACTCGCGCACACTGCCACCCAACGCCCGCCACGTTTCCGGCGAAGCCAGCTTTCGCCGCCATGCCTTCAAGTTCACCAAGTGGACTTCATCCACCAGCGGACGCCCCGCCGACCGATCCCCTGCCAGCATTGTGCCTGTTGCACACAGCAGTTCCCGCCAACGCTCTTCAATCACCCACCCGATGTGCGCCTCTGGAAGCGCCTCACGCAGCATGGCCACGGCAGGCAGCGTGTGTACCGCGTCGCCCATAGCGCTGGTGCGGACAATCAAAATCCGCTGCGGCGGCTTTCGGTTCAATTCTGCCGCCTCCGTCTCAAAGAAATTTCCAGCGAAATGCTACACGTCCAAATCCTAGCTGCGTGATTTCTCAATCGCCGCCAGCGTCGCCGTAACCGAATGGTCCTTGGGGTCGCCCACAATCACTACTTGGCCACCACACTCGCGCACCGTCTCCGCTTCTGGCACGCTTTCCGTTGTGTAGTCGGTGCCCTTGGCCTGATAGTCGGGACGCACTTCTCGAATCAGCGGACGTACATCCAGCTCCGGGAAAATCACCACCGCATCCACCGCATCCAGTGCTGCCAAAATCTCCGCCCGCTCCGCATCCGGCATCACCGGACGCCCCGCGCCCTTCAAGGTACGCACCGAGTCGTCGGCATTCACCGCCACCACCAGCTTGCCGCCCACGTGCTTGGCCGCCTGCAAATAGCGAACGTGACCCACATGCAAAATATCGAAGCAGCCATTGGCCAGCACAATACGATCGCCCGCCGCACGCCACAACGCCACCTGCTTCAGCAGGGCATCGCGGCTTAGTACTTTGGGGGCGACTTTGGGGTTGGGGTTGGCCATGATCTTTCGCGAAGCGGTAACGTCTAGTGCGCTCGCACGGCCGGATGCCCGTGCTCCATCGCATGCAGCAACTCTTCGCGTGTTACCGTGGCGGTGCCACGCTTCATTACCACAATGCCACCCGCATAATTCGCCAGCAACGCGGCATCCTCTGGCGACGCACTCGCCGCCAGCGCCGCCGTGTACACCGCAATCACGGTGTCACCCGCGCCCGTCACGTCGGCCACTTCATCGGTGCCAAAAATAGGGATGTCGAGTGGCTTCCGCGGCTTGCGCGTGCTGCCGTTTCCCGCAAACGCCACCATGCCATCGCGTCCCCGCGTCACCACTAGCGACTCCAGCTTCATGCGCTTCATCACTTCCCCGCCACATGCCACCAGACGCTCCCAGTCTGTACCAATGGTCACGCCCAGCGCCTCTTCCACTTCACTCTCATTCGGAGCCGCCGCCGTTACACCCGCATACTGCAACAAACGATGTCGCGAATCTAGCGTCACCGGTAAATCGCCTGAAATCTTGGCCCTAACTTCCGCAAAAATCTCCGGTGTTACTGAACCGTAACCATAGTCCGAAAGCATCATCGCATCGGAAGCTTTGGCGTATTCGCGAGCATCCAGAATCAAAGCTCGCGTCACGCTGGCTTGTGGCGCATGCTCCGGTTCGCGATCAATCCGCACCACCTGCTGCCGCGGCGAGTGCGCATGGTATGCCATGATCCGCGTTTTGGTGACGGTAGTAAACGCCTTGTCGCGCACAATGCCACTCACCGCAATCCGCTTTTTCTTGAACTGCCGCAGCAGCACACGGCCACTTTCGTCGTCGCCAATCACCCCGACGGGTAGCACATTCACCCCTAAATCCGCCAGATTGAAGACGGCATTCGCACCGCCCCCGGGCACTACTACCCGCTCGCGATGCTTCAAAATCAGCACCGGCGCTTCGCGTGACACGCGCTGAATTTCCCCGTGGATAAACACGTCCGCCACCAAATCGCCCAGCACCGTTACCGTCAGCTTGGGGAAAGTCTCAACAATCTTGCGCAGCCGTTCGATGTCGCGCGTATGCCGTGTCATGGAGTGTGCTTTACCCGTCATTAGAACCCAGCCTTAACCCAGTCTTTACCCGTTTCGGAAAAGCTCATTGTCTCACAACCGATTGAGCCAACACGACTTGCCTCGCCGCAGGCCCCCGATTGCTCGCGCAGTTTGAGATGTTGTGGCAGTGCAGGCGCTGCCTCGGGCTCCGTCCCAAAACCTGCACGCTTGCAGGACTTAGGCCGGGATGCACACTCCCGCCTCCCTACTTCACCCTTGCGCGAATTTCGCCCTTGCTGAGCCGCGCGCGAATCTCATCGCCCGGCTTCACCTGCGCCGCATCCTTCAGCAGAAGCCCTTGCTCGTCGAAGACCAGCGAATAGCCGCGATCTAGAATCGCCAGCGGCGAGAGCGCGCCGAGTGTGCCTTGCAGCGCCTCCACCCGGCTCGAAGCGCTGCTCAGGCGATGGCGCATCGCCGCGTGCAGCGCTGAATCCTTTGCGGCCAATTCCCGCTGCGCTTCGTGCAGCCGCAGCCTCGGGTCTTGATGTCGCAGCCCTGCAGTGGAACTTTCCCATCGCCGATGTGCCAGAGTGAGCGCGCGTCGCGTTTCTGCTTCCAGACGCGAGTCGAGCGAACCTATTTGCTGTCGCAACCGCGCCAGTAACTCACCCATGCGTGCGAAGGCGCCATGCTGGGCCACTGCAGTGAGCCGCCGGTCGCACAGCAACATCTGATACTCCGCCGCGCGTGCCAGCCGCTTGTGCAGCGCGTCGGTCTGCTCTTCAATCGCCTGCCGGCTGCGGATGACAAGTTCCGCTGCCGCCGATGGGGTAGGTGCTCGAAGGTCAGCGACGAAATCCAAAATGGTAAAGTCGGTTTCGTGGCCGACGGCTGAGATCAGCGGAATCTCCGAAGCCGCTGCGGTGCGAGCTAGCGCTTCGTCATTGAATGCGGCCAGGTCTTCCGCCGACCCACCGCCGCGCGCCACCACAATCACATCGGCGAGCCCAGCCTCATTCAACCATCGAATCCCCGCCGCCACTTCCGCCGCTGCACTCTCGCCCTGTACCTGCGCAGGATAGATCAGTACATTCGCTGAATGATGCCGCCGCCGCACAATGTTAAGAAAATCCTGCAACACCGAGCCGCTCGCCGAAGTGATCAGCCCAATCGTTCGCGGCAGCGAAGGCAGCGCCCGTTTGCGCGCCGCGTCGAACAGACCCTCAGCTTCCAGCCGCGCTTTCAGTTGCTCAAATGCCAGTTGCAGCGCGCCTGCGCCCTGCGGCTCCATGTGCTCGGCGTAAAGTTGCAACTCGCCCCGCGCGTCATACACGGTCACGCGTCCGCGCACCAGCACCGCCATGCCGTTATCCAAGCGGAAGCGCAATAACCGCGCCTGCGACCGGAACATCACCACCCGGATCTGCGCCGCGTCATCCTTCAGCGTGAAGTAGAGATGCCCACTCGTTGTCGGACGGTAGTTCGAAACCTCACCCTGCAACCACACGTCTGAATATGCCGACTCAATCTGTCCCCGCACCGCCGCCACCAGATCCGCCACCGCCCACAGGCGACGGGTGGGCACGCGCCCAGCGGCAGGCAACTCGACATTCGGACCAACATTCGGACCAAGAGGCAGACCAAGAGGCAGACCAAGAGGCAGACCAAGAGGCAGACCAAGAGGCTCAACCAGAGTCGAAGTCGCTGGCACCGCACGCTTGGCTACCGTGGCAGGCGGCTCCGCCGCCTCCGCCTCGGGCGCGTTGAAGCTGAAGCCGAGTTGGGGAGTATCGTCTCGCATTAAAGTCAAAAAGAATCCGCCAAAAAAAGTGTAGCGCGAGCGGACCGCGGCACTCGCGCATACTAGCCCACGCTGCTCAAGTCTGCAATTACCAGCCGAATTTCATCAAAGCTTACGTCGTCGCCGAGCGCATCCTTCAGCGGACGCAGCATCTTTGTGCCGTGTTGCTGGCACGCGGATTCTATCTGTTGGCGCTTTTCCGCGGACATCCATGCAGGGTCCCATTCGCAGTCGCCATTTTCCAGCAGCGCGGCGACGATGTTCACCACCGTGGTCACGCGCAGTTCGCGGCGTTCAGCGATTTCTGCCAGCGACATCCCCTCGCGCAGCATGGCCAGCGTCTGTCGCGCCGATGCACCTTCCGGCGACGGTCCCTTGTGCTCCTTCTTTAACGCGCCAGTTGCGCCGCTCGTACCGCAAGAGTCACGCATGGGCGAAAGTTGCGGGGGAGGCTCGTACCCCGCCAGCAGCGCGACGATCTCCGCACCATACAACTGGGTCTTGCGGTCGCCAAAGCCGGGGATGGCCCGAACCTGTTCGAGCGTGCGCGGCAGGCGATGGCAGAGTTCGTCGAGCATGGCATCATGCGCCACCACAAACGCGGCAACGTTTTGCCGCCTGGCTGCCTCGCGCCGCCACTCGCGCAACTGTTCCTTTAGCACTTCATCCACGTCACCCGCGCTGCGTGCCACGCGCTTGCGCGAACGCGAGGCCTTCGCCGTGGTGCCAGAAACGTAGTCGTCTTCGTCAGCGGAAGCGGCAGAGCCAGCCCTGCCACCAAAGCCCGCAGCCCGCTTCTCTAACCACGCAGGCAGGTATCCGCACACGTCGCAGGCATCGCAGCGTTCCCACTTCGGGGTCTCGCCAAAGTGGTTGCAGACCTCGCGATGCCGGCAACGTTTGCCACTTACAAAGTTGCTGACGTCGCGCGTGCATTGCTTGGTGCGGGCACGTTCGGCTTCGTCGCTCAACTGATTGCTGAAGTAATCCAGCAACATAAAGTCGCGCTTCTGCCAAAGCATGACGCAGTCGGCGGGCTCACCGTCGCGCCCCGCGCGGCCCGCTTCCTGGTAATACTGCTCAATGGATTTCGGCAGCGCGAGGTGAATCACCGCCCGCACCGCGGCCTTATTGATTCCCAAGCCAAACGCTACCGTGCCCACCATCACCTGCACTTCATCGCTCATCCACGCTTCTTGATTGCGGCGGCGCTCGGCAGCGTCCATTTTGCCGTGGTAGCCGATGGACTTTACCCCTGCCGCCTTCAACGTCGCCACCGTCTCGGCCACGCGCGCAATGGTTGGTGAATACACGATCACGCTGCTGCCCGCGTATTGCTTCAATCCCCGCACTAGCAATTCATCTTGCTGACGGCCAGTCTTGCCCGCACATTCTTGCAGCACATAGCGCAGATTCCGGCGATGGAAACTGGCGATGTACTTATGTGGTGCCTTCATGCGAAGCTGGCGCAAAATGTCGTGCCGCACCCGCTGCGTTGCGCTGGCGGTGAACGCCGCAACCGGCACTCCGGGGCAGTGCTCGCGCAGTCGCGCCAGTTGGCGATAGTCGGGACGAAATTCGTGCCCCCATTCTGAAATGCAATGCGCCTCGTCAATCGCGAAAAAACTCAGCCGCAGGTCACGCAGAAAGTTGAGCGTGTTTTCGCTGGCCAGCCGTTCCGGCGAAAGATACAGCAGCCGGAAGGCGCCGTCGCGAGCCATGCGTGTGATTCGCGACTGCTCGGCCCCGCTGATGGTGCTGTTCAGCACCGCCGCTGGAATCCCCATCTGGTCAAGTTGCGCGGCTTGATCCTGCATCAGCGCAATCAGCGGCGAAACCACAATGGCCGTCTGGCCCAAGCCTTCGCCCAGCACCACCGCAGGCAACTGATAGCAAAGCGACTTGCCGCCGCCGGTCGGCATCACCACGCACGTGTCGTGTCCGCCGACAATGCTTTGCACGATGCGCTCTTGCAATGGGCGAAAGGAATCGTAGCCCCAATACTGGCGCAGCGTGGCTAGCAGGGTTGGCGGTTGTGCTGGCAACTGCGATGCGCCGGTGGGCGTGGTTGACAAAGCCATAGTGCCATACTCGCCGCAGCGGGGGCGAAGGTCAAGCGAACAGCGGAGAAAGACAGGCTTGCAGCTCGCGATCCACTTGCAGCTCGCGATGCAGAAGACGATTCCAACTACTTTGTATTACAAAGAACTTGACAAAGAAGTGAGGCAACCTTAGGCTCAATGGGAGATGCGTCGCCATCCGTCCCATTCCCGCTCACAGTTGCGTCAATTTGGTGGCGCGCAGCCTGCTCGTCACGCTGCGGCGCAGGATGCAGTCCACGATGCAGTCCATGATGCAGTCCATGACGCGGCGCGCGACGAACCGCGCGACATATGGCCGGATGCCGCCAACGTGCGTGGTGCCCAAGCGCTCGCCGACATACGCTACATTCGTGACACGATGGCGCGGGCCGAGCGCTTTACTACCGCTTCGGGCTGGGGACAGGTCGCTATGGGCACAATCGCCCTTGTCGCAGCGTGGGTTGCCGGCGGCGGCGCAGCATGGCTTTTTGGCGAGGCGGATTCTTTGGCTGGGTTCCACGCGGCTGGGTTCCATGCAGTGGGGTTCCATGCGGGGTTTAGTACACGGGCCACGCAGGTTTGGCTGGCGGCGTGCGGAGTAGCCGTGGCGGTGGCGGTGCTCGCGATGCGGTGGAAGGCGCATCGCGTCGGGCTGCCGTTGGTTAGTGGCCCGGCGCGGCGATTTGCCCAAGGATTCTTGCCGCCACTCCTGGCGGGCGCTGCGCTCTCGGTGGCGCTCCATCGCGCGGGTCAGACAGATTTGCTGCCAGCGGCGTGGTTGCTCACCTATGGCGCTGGCATTTTGGCGGGCGGCATGGCGTCGGTTCCGCTGGTACCTGCAATGGGCGCTTGCTTTCTGGTGCTTGGGTGGATCGCGGTGCTGGCTCCTGCGGCTTGGGGCAATGCACTGTTGGCGATAGGATTTGGGCTGGTTAATATAGGTTTTGGAATCGTGATTGCGGGGCGGCATGGCGGATAAAGTGGGCAGCAACGTGGATGGGGCGAACCAAGCCGCAGCAAAGTCGGCAAAGTCGGCAAGGTCGGCAAAGTCGGCAAAGTCGGCAAAGAGCGCGGTTCTCGCGGGCTTGCAGCGCGGCCAGCGGCTGTTGACCAAAGGACGCCGGACGAGCGTGGAGCCTGCCCCCGGCGCGGCGACTGCGGTGGAACTGCCGAGCTTCGACCGTATCATCCACGAACGCCTGCGGCTGGGAATGGTGACCGCGCTGGCGGCCAACGATTCGCTGACCTTTGCCGACCTGAAGCGCGTGTTGCAAACCACCGATGGCAATCTGAGCGTGCACGCGCGCAAGCTTGAGGATGCGGGGTATGTGGTGTGCGAAAAGTCGTTTCACGCGCGGGTGCCGCGCACAGAATATCGCTTGACGGCGACTGGCCGTGCGGCGCTGAGGGAATATCTGGCCGAGATGGAGCGGTTTGTGCGGGCGGCGCGAGGGTAGGAGGCGGCAAAAATTTTTGCGAGACAACTTTGTAATGCAAACTACTTCATATAATAGTGAGGGCTCCCATGGTCACTGACTTCAGCTTGGAATCGCATCTATCGGCATTGTTGTTTCTAGGTGCCGTGGCAGAGCTGGTGACCCTGTTGCTGGGTGCCGTGGTGGCGTGGTTTATGCACCGGGTCTGGCTGGTGAAGCTGTGCGGCGGGGTACCGTGCTGGGCGTTGCGCTGTATGGCGCTCTGCTGGCGGGCTTTGCGCTTACCACGCACAATCTGGTGCTGGAGCGGAATGCGGAAAAGCACTTCTGCGAACTCGACTGCCATCTTGCCTATTCAGTGATGAGTGTGGAGCAGCGGGCGACGCTGGGTGGAGATGTTGGAGGTGCGTTGCCGATAAGAGCAAACGGGCAGTTTTTGGTGGTTCGCCTGAAGGTGCGGTTCGATGAGACTACGATTTCGCCACAGCGTCCGCGCGACGCTACGCTTACGGCGAATCCGCACAAGATTCAACTGATCACCAAGGCCAAGCATTGGGTGGAGTGGAGTGAGACCGGACAGCAGGCGCTGGCAGCGAGCGGCCTGCCCGGCAGTGGGCTCAAGCCGAAGCCGCTGGTGCCGGGCGAGGCTACTGAAATCGCCGTGGCGTTCGATGTACCCACCGGCGAGCAGCCATGGCTGCTGTTAATGACGCAGGATGATCCGGCGGAGCGTTGGATGATTGGCAGCGAAAACAGTTGGCTGCACGGGCGCTCCGCGTGGCGGGTAGACTGAGACCCAGCCATGGCCCTGCGGGTTTACGCGCTACTACCACGAGGACCGCACCCAAGGTAGTTTCTATTTTAGCGAGCCGCAGGGGGCTGGTGGAGATTGAGTCGGAGTGGACGGCGAGGCGGAGGGAGCAGGCGATTAGCCCGAGGAGTCTGCCGCCCCACTCAAGCCAACAGCAGGCTTGAATGGGCCACCCGCCCTCTGGGTGCGCCTCACCGGTTTCGGATGCTGGTGCCGTCCATTGCATCCAAGGTCACATTTTAGCGACGTAATTTCCTTGTAGCGAGAACCATACATTCGCGCCATCGAACGCACCCGCACCGGGGGCAGCACCTGCCAATGTGACGGCGTAGATCCCTGATGTAGAGCCGTCTGAAGCCAAAACCTTGGTGACGGTACCCGCTGTGCCATTGCCGACCCAAATATAGGTGCCGTCGAACACCATCCCTAGGGCTCCACCAGCCATCTGATATGACCCGAGGACAGAGCCGTCGCTCGCGCGCACCTTATAAACCGCACCCGTCCCTACGCAACTAACCCACATATTACCGCCATCAAACACCAAGAACTCTGGTTGAAATCCCACTGTGTAGTCACCTACTAAAGCACCGTCGCTTACTCGCACCTTTGCTACTTGATAAGAACTATTCCCCAATGCCACCCACATGTTCGCACCATCAAAAGCAATCGCGCTAGGGTTGCCCTTGGTATTCACTTTCTGAAGCACCGTACCGTCCGCCGGGTTAACTTTCCAAATAGCCCCGCCATAGAGCGCAACCCAAATAGAGGAACCGTCAAACGCAGTCGCGATTGCGCCGTTGAAGCCCTTGTAGGTTGCCAGTTCCACACCGTCCATAGCGCGCAGTTTTGTGATGCTCTGGTTACCATTGTTGGCAACCCAAATGTTAGCACCATCAAACGTCAGCCCTCCCGCACCCGAACGGGCGGAGTACGTTCCGAGTACCGCCCCATCACTCGCTCTGAGTTTTGAGATGTTGTTACCTGTAATAGAAGTGGAAAACGAGGCTACCCAGATATTCTGACCATCGAATGCGACTGATCCAGTAACCCCACCTCGTGGCGTTGGGAAAGCATTGAAAGTTGTAGTTGTATTCGCCGGATACCATCGCAGCAGCGCGATCTGGTTAGGGTTCTGCGCCACTGCGGCAGCAGTCAACAGAAACGAGATGAGAAATGCTCTCGATGTTTTCATGACTATTTCACACCGTAGACATTGAGGTAACTATTGTTGCCGTTCATAGCGGAGCCGACGAATACCTGACCGTTGGCGACGGTTGGCACCCCAAAGAAAAGCGCCGAACCCAAGGGCACGCTGGCGGTATCCACCCGTGTGCAATTGTCGTGACTGACGGTGACGGTTGCATAAAGACAGGTCAGCGACAGCGCGTCGAAGGCGTAGAGTCTGGGTGCACCTGCTGCCTGAGCCTGTGAAGAGTCGATCGCCCACACGATGGCGTTTGTGTTACCCGTGCCCCATGAGACGGCTGGCGTTGTTCCGAGCCCGTAAAATGTGTGCGCTGTTTGCGTCCACGGACCAGTATAGGACGCGGGCTGAAAACCTGGCGTAGTGATGCCGTTGCCTAGCACAGGGTAAAACGCGAACTCCCGAATCGGTAGGTTCTTGCCACCCCAGTAAGTGTAGCCAGTGATGCCGCTATTAGTCGTCGTCCACCAAGCTGGTGCGCCCCACACCCCGCACTCTTTCAACTGAACGTAGCACAGGGGGCCAGCGTCGGGCATTGTAGAAGGTGGGGCAATCTCTTGCACAATCGTGTCCCCGGCTGTGTGGTATCCACCCATTGAGCCAGTATCGCTACTCAGAAGAAACACGTTTCCTTCTTTGCCGACTTGCGCCATCAGATTCGGCGACGACGCAGCACTCTGCTTGGGCAGCAACATAGTGCCGCCGGACCCTACGTCGTAGTCGTTGGGTGAGGTGCTACGGTACGACTGATCGAACGTTGTGAAGTAGTCGAGAAGGTTGAAAGTGCTGGTGGTGCCGACGCTCATCTTCATAATGGCATTGCCGTAGTCGCAGGGAGGCGACGTGCAACTATTGATCGCTCCGCCGTTGGGAATATTGAAATCTCCGTTCCCTATTCCAAAGTAGAAATTCCGGTTCGCATCGGCGGATGGGCCTGCGCCCCCTTGCCACACGCCCCCTCCTCCTTGGGTAGCAGTGGCAGGAATATCCATCCAGAGGCCAGTCTGGTTCAGGGAGTAGCCGGATCCGTTTTGCGACAGCTGATACGACATCACCCAACCTTGGTAGGTGGGGGCGGCAAAGTGGTCGCAATGCGACCCCCAAGTCATGACGATTTGCGGCTGTTGGCCGGTAACGGCGGGTAGGGCCAGCAGCGCGCCACGCTGGTTTTGTGTCCGGGGTGCAAAGGTAGTGCCGGAGAATGTTCCTGTTATTGGGGTGCTTGCCTTGATGCCTGAGGTGGAAATGTTTGTGATGTCAACCGCATACAGCTTCTGCTGATAGGTTGCACTGCCGCCTGTTGCAGTGACCGGAGTCTTGGACTTCGCCACAAGATAGAGTGTGCCTGACGCGATGTTCCCGTTTGCATCGAGCGGGCCAAGGTCGATCACAGGCGTGCCGGTGATGCCTACATCACCAGGCGGATTCGGGAAAAAATTAGAGCACACGAACAGGTCCGTCTGCGACGATACCCATGTATAGCCGCTATCGAGCAATTGAACGCTTCCAAGGATCGCCCCGGCTCCGTTCGTTGCATCGGCGTTGATCACGTAGAGCCACTCATGCTCCGTGACTACGTAGGCCACGTGTGCATAAACCGTACCGTTGATTTTCACGTTTGGTAGGACTAGAGGCTGTGCATAGATCGAGCCGTCCAAGGGAACCGAATTCGTCAACTTGAATTTCGCCCCAGAGCCGGAGTTGGTAAGCGCCGACTGGGTCACCACTGTTTCCATCGAGTTCTCACCGCGCCGACTGATTCCGCTCTGGTATGTAGTCACGCAGGCCAGATTGGTCGGGCAGTTGTGAACCGTTCCAGTGTCAAGATCATAGTTCGCAGAGGCTTGTCCGCTCACGGGTTGGGCGCTAACGAGCAAGACGCAACACGAGCAGAGAGAGAGAGAGAGAGAGAGACTTCATCGGGTCACCTACCACAGAACACAAGATTGG